>JAFPWV010000189.1 GCA_017412675.1 Clostridia bacterium | reverse complement strand
CTTTGCTATTCGATGACCCTGAATCCCGCCTGTTCCGTGTAGTACGCCATTGCCTTGTTCGTGAATGCGACGCCGTCCTCGGTGCAGCGGATCACGCTGATGACGCCCGCGTGGGTGACGAGGAGCGTGTCTTCGGTGACGTCCGCCTTGAAACGCGTCCATGCCGCCCGGATGCGCTCCGCGAACTGCCGGGGACTCTCGCCGCCGGGATAGCATTCGTCGAATCCGAGCGCGGCAAACCGGAGGCCGGGGTACTTCTCCTGCGCTTCCGATTTGAGCATCCCCGCCAGCGCGCCGTTGTTCGTTTCCCGGAAGGCGGGATCGAGCTCGACAGGCAGCCCGAAGCGCTCCGCGACGATCTCTGCCGTCTCCCGCGCTCTCGGAAGATCGCTCGAAACGATGCGGCGGATGCCGGGATAAGCACGCACGAGCGCTTCTGCCGATGCCCGCGCCTGTTCTTTCCCGCGATCCGTCAGGCCTGCCCGGCTCCATCCGCCGAGACGGTCCGGGTCGTCTTCACCGTGACGCATGAGAATGATCATATCTCCCTCCGAATGAAAAGAGAACCGGATCGGATGACTCGGTCCTCTTCTGATTTCCGTAAGATGGGAAAACGTCCGATCTTATTTGTACTTGCGCTTTCTTGCAGCTTCGGACTTCTTCTTTCTCTTGACGCTCGGCTTCTCGTATGCTTCTCTCTTGCGGAGTTCAGCCTGGATGCCGGAACGCTGGCACTGTCTCTTGAAACGCTTCAGCGCGCTGTCCAGAGATTCGCCTTCCTTCACTCTGACTTCTGCCACTCTATATCCCTCCCTTCGCTTTCAGCAAAGGCAACAAACTCGTTTACCTCTTTGATATTATACACGAACCGGAAGTTTTTGTCAAGTCCTTTCCGGAAATTCATGCGGATTTTGCGATTTATTTCGCAACGATGTTGACGATCTTTCCGGGGACGTAGATCTCCTTGACGATCTGCTTGCCCGCGAGGAGCCCGGCGATCTTTTCGTCGGCCTTGGCCATCGCGATCGCGTCATCCTTCGAGATATCCTTCGGGATGAGGATCGTGCCCTTCAGCTTGCCGGAGATCTGCACGGCGATCTCGATCTCGTCGTCGACCGTCTTCGCCTCGTCCCACGCGGGCCATGCGGCGTTTGCGAGGAATCCGCGGCCGCCGAGGGATTCCCAGATCTCCTCGGTCAGGTGCGGCGCGAAGGGATTCAGGAGCTTCACGAAGGTCATGAGCTGTTCCTTCGTGAGGCTGCCGGCGTCCGTGATGTCGTTCAGAAGCGTCATCAGCGCGGCGATGGCCGTGTTGAACTTCATGTCGTCGATGTCCTCGGTGACCTTCTTGACGGTCTTGTGGAACGCGACCTCGAGCTTCGGATCCTCCTTCGGGGAGATCATCTCGTTCAGCGCGGCGACGCGGTCGAGGAAGCGCTTGCAGCCCTTGACCGAGCTCTCGCTCCACGGCGCGGCGGAGGCATAGTCGCCCATGAAGAGGACGTAAACGCGGAGGACGTCCGCGCCGTACACATCGACGACGTCGTTCGGATCGACCACGTTGCCCTTGGACTTCGACATCTTGTCACCGTCGGGACCGAGGATCAGGCCCTGCGCCGTGCGCTTCGCGTAGGGTTCCTCGCACGGGACTGCGCCGATGTCATAGAGGAAGCGGTGCCAGAACCGGGAGTAGATCATGTGGCGGGTGACGTGCTCCATGCCGCCGTTGTACCAGTCGACGGGCATCCAGTACTTGAGCGCGTCCATCGAGGCGAGCTCGTTCGGGTTGTGCGGATCGCAGTAGCGCAGGAAGTACCACGAGGATCCGGCCCATTGCGGCATCGTGTCGGTTTCGCGCTTGGCGGGTCCGCCGCATTTCGGACAGGTGCAGTTCACGAAGGAATCGATCTTCGCGAGCGGGCTCTCGCCGCCTTCACCGGGCTCGAAATTCTCGACCGGGGGCAGCTTCAGGGGGAGCTCTTCATAGGGAACGCCCACCATGCCGCATGTCGGGCAGTGCACGATCGGGATCGGCTCGCCCCAGTAGCGCTGACGGTTGAACGCCCAGTCCTTCATCTTGTACTGAACGCCCTTTTCCCCGACGCCCTTCTCTTCGAGGTATTCGAGCATCTTCGCGATGGCTTCCTTCTTGGTCCGGATCCCGTTTAAGAACCCGGAATTGACCATTTCGCCGTCGCCGGTGTAGGCTTCTTTCGAGATGTCGCCGCCCTTGATGACTTCGATGATGTCGATGCCGAACTTTTTCGCAAAATCATAGTCGCGTTCGTCGTGCGCGGGAACGGCCATGATCGCGCCGGTGCCGTAGCCCATCATGACGTAGTCGGAGATGTAGATCGGGATCTCCTTGCCGTTCGCCGGGTTGACTGCCGCGATCCCCTCGATCTTCACGCCCGTCTTTTCCTTCACGAGCTGCGTCCGCTCGAACTCGGTCTTCTTCGCGCATTCCTCGCGGTAGGCGTCGAGCGCGTCGATGTTTGCGATCCGGTCGCGGTATTTCTCGATGATCGGGTGCTCCGGCGCGATGACCATGAAGGTGACGCCGAACATCGTGTCGGGACGGGTCGTATAGATGCGGAGCGTTTCGCCGCATCCGGTCAGCGCGAAGTTGGCGAACGCGCCCTCGGACCGGCCGATCCAGTTCTGCTGCATCAGCTTGATGTTGGGCAGATAATCGACCTTCTCCAGTCCTTCGAGCAGCTTGTCCGCATACGCGGTGATGCGCAGATACCAGACGTCCTTCGACTTCTGGACGATCTCGCTGTGGCAGATATCGCATTTGCCGCCCTGTGAATCCTCGTTCGAGAGGACGACCTTGCAGTGCGGGCAGTAGTTGACGAGGGTCGTCGCGCGGAACACGAGGCCGTTGTCGAACATCTTGCGGAAAATCCACTGCGTCCACTTGTAATAGCCCTCGTCGGTGGTGTCGACCACGCGGGACCAGTCGAAGGAGAAGCCGACGCGCTTCAGCTGGGACGTGAATTTCGCAATGTTCCGGTCGGTGACGATGCGCGGATGGGTGCCGGTCTTGATGGCGTAGTTTTCCGTCGGAAGACCGTAGGCGTCAAATCCGATCGGGAAGAGGACGTTGTAGCCCTGCATCCGCTTTTTCCGGGAGATGACCTCGAGGCCGGAATACGCCTTGATGTGGCCGACGTGCATCCCTGCGCCGCTCGGATACGGGAATTCCACGAGCGCGTAGAACTTCGGCTTCGTATGGTCGTCCGACGCGCGGAAAATGCCCGCCTCGTCCCACTTGTCCTGCCATTTCTTCTCGATGGCGGCAAAATCGTATTTCATTGTTCTGCCCTTCTTCTGTGTAGGAGTCGCTCAGTCTTCGGTGATGAGCGCGGAGATATCGTGTTCGGTGGTGTCCTCGTAAAGTTTGTCGAGATTGTAGAATTTGCGTCCCTCGCCGCTGAAGATGTGGACGACGACGGAGCCGAAATCCTCGAGCAGCCAGACGCCGGTGTCCGCCCCTTCGATGTGGTGCGGCGCGATGCCGTAGTTCGACAGCTTGAATTCGACTTCATCCGCAAAGGAACGGATCTGGGTGCGGGAGGAGCCGGTCGCGATGACGAAATAATCCGCGATGATGGTCCGGTTCTCCACGTGGAGCAGGCGGATATCCCGCGCCTTCTTGGAGTCAAGCACGGAGACGATGAATTTCGCAAGGGTCTCGGGATCGCGGAGCATGTCCGCCGTCAGGGTCTCTTCGATCGGGAGCTTGGTTTCGCTGTCCATGGGTGTCCTCCTCAGATTAGTTTTTAAAGGGGATATAGATCGAGTTCTCGTCGACGCTCGCCGCGTCAAAGACGTTGTTGTAATAATACGTCGCGGGAGCGTAGTAGACGTCGCAGTAGGACTGATACTGGTTGAAGCAGAAGGTGAGGTTGCGGTCGAAGATCGAGTTGTCGATCTCCTTGGAATAGATGTTGAAATACTGGTTGATCATCGCGAGCGTCCCGGCCCGGTTGATGACGTAGTACCAGTTCCCCGCCTCCATGCCGCCGGGGATGTTCATCATGGTGACGCGGTCCATGCCGATGTTGAGGAAGCAGCGGGCATAGAACTGGATGTCCGAGATGCTCATGTCGGTGTAGACGTCGTCGTGGATGCGTCCCGCGACCGCCGCGAGGGTGGGGACGTCAAAGCTCTTGACAAGCTCGACGACCTTCTTATAGAGCGCGGTGATGAAGATCTTCTGGGCATTGAGGCGTCCGAGGTCGGCCTGTACATAGTCCGAGCGGAACCGGACGAAGCCCATCGCGGAATAGCCGTCGAGGTGCTGCCAGCCGGGCTGGATGTCGATCACGAGATCCTGATACGGATCCTCGTAATACATCCGGCCGGGGACGTAGACGTCGACGCCGCCGCACGCGTTCACGATGTCGACGAGTCCTTCGACCGTGACCATGACCGCGTTGTGGATCTTGATGCAGAGGCTCTTCTCCAGCAGACGCGCGTAATTGTCGAGCGCGGTCCGGTAGGAGTTCCGGTCGCCGGAGTGGTACGTGTAGCTGACGAAATTGGAGTACTGCGCGTTGATCTTGTTCGTCGCCACGCCGGTCGTGATCATCGTGTCGCGCGGGATCTGCATGACGGTGATCGAGTTGTCGTAGGTGCTGACGCTGACGATCATCGTGACGTCCGCGAGGTTCGCCTGCTTGTCCATGCCGACGATGAGGATGTTGTACTTCCCTTCGATGACCTGCCATTCGGAGGCCTTCGCGGTGCTCTGAGACTTCGGAGGCGTCGTCGCGTTCCCCTTCGGCTGGTCTTCGATGGCGTCCGTCTCGATGAAGAGAGGATCTTCCTGTACATCCCCGCTGGATTCTTCGGATACGGTCGCAGGATCGACAACGGGACCGGCCTGCGCGGGATCGGTATCCTCCATGGGCGTGATGTCGAACGGGATCTCGTTCTCCTTCGGCTGCGCGGGCTTGTAGAAGAGGATCCACGCCGCGGTGACGATCACGACGGTATAGAGGATGAAGATCACGGCGATCAGGGTGATCTGCTATTTCGTGAGGCTGGAGTTTTTCTTTTTCACACGGGCGCGCTGCTTGTCGCGTTCGGTGACGACCGGGGTATCCTCCTCGTCGTCCTCCGCCATGTGCTCGGCATCGCCGTCCGGATAATAGATCGAGACGTCGTCGTTCTCTTCTTCGAGGGAGTCGTCCTGAGACGGTTCCTCATAGGATTCGGGTTCTGCGGAAACCTTCTTCTCTTCTTTTTCGTCTTTATACATGAGCGTCCTTTCAAAGGTTCAAAGGCGGCCCTGCCGTCTTGCTTTTCGGATCAAGAAATCGTTCCGCGCGGCGACGGATTCTGCCGCTACGGGCTGTCCCGCTTCGATGAGCTGGGCAATGGTGTAATCGAACGATCGGATCATGACGTCGATGAGGACTTCATCCCGGTCCTCACCCGCCCCGATCCGGGTGTAGAATTCTTTTCTCAGCGCGACGCAGTCGTCGAAGGTCCGCGTTTCCTCGATGTAATCGGCGAGGTAAACGATGCACTCGAAGAGGGTCATGCCGGCATGTCCGGTCGTGTGCCAGCGGATGCCGGAGAGGATCTCCTCATCCGTGAAGGCCGCAAAATCGCGCGCGGCGACGGCGGCTCCGGTCTTTGCGTGATAGACGGCCGGGGCCAGGCGGTCGGCGTCTTCCGCTATTATACCAAATTCCCCCGCAATTTGCAACTGTTTTTCCGCGTCTTCTTTTTTTGTAATGTCGTGCAGGAGCGCAGAGGCCCGGAGCGCCGGGATCCTGTCGGGCAAGTAGAGCGCGCCGAGTGCCGCCGCTTCTTTTTCGACGGATTTCGTGTGGGCGTACCGCTTCGAGGTCAGATACGGCTTCACCAGCTCCGAGAGCTCCGAGAGCGCTTCTTCGTCAAGGATGCGTTTTGTCGTTTTTTCCATTAGTTCGTTCGGATTCTCTTCCCGATAGAGCCCTTCGCGGCGGATGATGTCCGCGACGGCATCGGGCAGATACGGTGTGAGGTCTTTCCCTTCCCGGATCGCGCGGCGCACCTCGGTCGAGGATAGCTCGACGGGCTCTTCGCCGATCAGGATCACCCGCGCGCCGTAGTCCGCTTCGTATGCGGCTTTGGCGCTCTGCATCCGGCCGTCGGGATCGGATGCGCGGGACATGGCGGCGATCGTGGCCAGCCGGAAGATCTCTTCCGCCCGCACCCATTTCGGGAGGGTCAGGAACATATCGCTGCCGCAGAAGAGGATGATCTCCCTGCCGGGCGCTTCGAGGTGCCGGAGGGTCTCGACGGTATAGCTCGGGCCGTCCTTTCGGATCTCGTAATCCGAAATCTCGACGCCGGGAAACGATCCGAACGCCGCCCGGCACATCGAAAGGCGCGCTTCGGGGGTGTCTCCTTCCGCTTTGCTCTTGTGCGGCGGGATCCCCGTCGGCATCACGAGCGTGCGGTCCGGCCGAACGGTCTTGAGAAAGCTCTCGAGCGCGCGGACATGTCCGAGATGCGGGGGCGCGAAGGTCCCGCCGAAAAGTCCGAGGCGTTCGGTCTTCATAAGAGCGTCGAAATGTTCCGCCGGTCGGCGCGCGAGGATTCCTTAAAGAGGATGATCTTGCGTCCGATGACGGCGACGACTTCGGATCCGGTGCGGGCCGCGATGGTCTCACCGGCCTGACGCGCGTCCTCGTCGGAATTGTCGAGCACGCTGATTTTCACAAGCTCCCTCGCTTCGAGCGCGTCCGCGATGGACTTGACCGCCGCGTCGCCGAGGCCGCCCTTCCCGATCTGGAAAATGGCGTCCATCTTCGAGGCGATGGATTTGAGGGTCGCTCTCTGTTTGCTGTTGAGCATACGCTTACTCCTTCAGGATGGCGGCAAGACGGTCGGTGAACGCACGCATCGCTCTGCCGCGGTGGGACACGAGGTTTTTCTGCTCCCCGGGGATCTCGGCGAAGGTCGCGTCGAACGCGGGATACCAGAAGAGCGGATCGTAGCCGAAGCCGCCGTCTCCACGCTCTCGGGAAAGGATCCGGCCTTCGCATTCCCCGCGCACGACCATCGCACGGCAGGGATCGAGACCGCGCCGAGCGGCAAGCTCGTCCGGGATGCGCCACGCCTCCGGGATCTCGAAATGAGAGCACTCCGGCAGAACCAGCGCGGCGGTGCAGACGAAGTGTGCGGTGCGCCGTTCTTCGGGGACATCGCGGAGGGCATCGAGCAGCTTTTGGCGGTTCTTCTCGTCGTTCGCGTCCTCGCCGGAATAGCGCGCCGAGTAGATCCCGGGTGCTCCGCCGAGCGCATCGACGCAGAGACCGGAGTCATCCGCGATGCCGATATATCCTCTCGACGCCGGGGTCAACGCTTTAATGAGGGCGTTTTCCTCGAAGCTCGCGCCGTCCTCGACGATGTCGCCGTCGAAGCCGATGTCACGAAGAGAGATCACGCTTATTCCGTTAGACGCCGCAGAAGCGAGTAAAGTTCCCAATTCTGCGATTTTTTTCTTGTTGTTGGATGCAAGAACGAGTTCGATCATGCGTTTTCCCCGTTTTCTTCGGATTCTTCATCCTCTTCCGTGTCGATTTCGTCCGAAATGAGCGCGTCGACGAACATTTTCGCGTCGAACGGCTGCATGTCGTCGATCTGTTCGCCCACACCGATGAACTTCACCGGGAGGTCGATCTCGTCCTTGATCGAGAAGACCGCGCCGCCCTTGGCCGTACCGTCGAGCTTGGTCAGCACGAGGCCGGTGATGTCTGCGGCTTCCTTGAACTTCTTCGCCTGCATGACGGCGTTCTGGCCCGTCGTGGCGTCGAGGACGAGGAGCGTTTCTCTGGCCGCGTCCGGAAGCTCCCGTCCGATGATGCGGTTGATCTTCGCGAGCTCGTCCATGAGGTTGCTCTTGTTGTGGAGGCGGCCCGCGGTATCGATGATGAGGACGTCTGCCTTGCGCTTGTTGGCGGCGGCGATGGCGTCGAACACCACGGATGCGGGATCCGCGCCTTCCTTCTGCGCGATCAGCTCCACGCCGGCTCTCTCACACCACACGGCAAGCTGTTCGATGGCAGCCGCCCGGAAGGTGTCCGCCGCCGCGACGATGACGCGCTTCCCGCTCTTTTTCAGATTGTTTGCGATCTTGCCGATGGAGGTGGTCTTGCCGACGCCGTTGACGCCGATCACGAGGATGACGGAGGGCGTGGTCGAAAGGTCGAGCGGCTCGCCTTCTCCGACCTGTTCCCGGAGGATATCGGCAAGCTCGATTTTGACTTCCCCGGCGTCCTTGATGTTCTTGGTCTTGATGCGGTCGCGGAGCTCGTCGATCACCTTTTCCGTCGTGGCGGCGCCCATGTCCGCCATGATCATGATCTCCTCGAGCTCTTCGAGAAGCTCCTCGTCGACTCTGCGGAAATTCTTCACGACCTCGTTGAACTGGCCGAACACGGCGTTCTTGGTCTTCGCGAGTCCTGCTTTCAGTTTATCGAAAAATCCCATAAGCACCTCGGTCCGGTGGTTTTCCCGGTTTATTTGAAGAGCGTATCGGTCCCGTCCCCCGCTCCGAGGGTGAAGACCTTCGAGACGCCCGGCTTCTGCATGGTCACGCCGTAGAGCGTATCTGCGATGTCCATGGTCCCGCGGCGGTGCGAGATCATGATGATCTGCATCTGCTCGGAGACCTTCTTGATGTACCGCCCGACCCGTCCGACGTTCACCTCGTCGAGCGCTGCTTCGATCTCGTCGAAGATGCAGAACGGCGACGGATTGACGCGGATCAGGGCGAAGAGCAGCGCGATGGCGATGAAGGCCTGCTCGCCGCCGGAGAGAAGGTTGAGGTTTTTGATCGTCTTCCCGGGCGGCGCGGCGACGATCTCGATGCCCGATTCGAGCGGGTTTTCGGGATCGGCGAGCAGCACCTCGGCATGTCCGCCTCCGAAAAGCTCGCGGAAGACCTCGCCGAAATAGCGGTTGATCTTCCCGAACGCCTCGAGGAACATCTTCTTCATGTCCTCTGCGATGGATGAGAGGATCCCTTCGAGATCGTCTTTCGAGGCGCGCAGGTCGTCGAGCTGGGTCTTGATGTGGTCGTAGCGCTTTTTGACCTCGTTGTATTCCTCGATGGCGGCGACGTTGACGTTCCCGAGCGCGCGGAGCTTGTTCTTCAGCTCCGTCTGCATCGCCTGGTATCGCGTCCGTTCGCCTTCGACGATGACGTGGCAGTCGTTCTCTTCGGCAAAGCGTACGGCGGTGGCGTAGGTCAGCTCGTAATCCTCCCACATCCGCGCGCCGAGCTTCGTCTCCTCCTCTTTCAGGGAGGTGAGCCGCGCTTCGTTCTTCGAGTGCGCGATGAAGGTGAGCTCCTTTTTCGCCGTCCGCTCCTTCAGCGTCTGGCGGAGGGCGTTCAGCTTTTCTTCGATCGCGTCGCCGGTCTCGTCGATCTGCTTCTGGCGTCCGCCGAGCGATTCGGCGACCTCCCGCAGCTCTTCGGCTTCGCGGCGGCGTTCTCCCGCCTGTTCTTCGAGCGAACGGATGCGCTCAGCGAGAGCGTCTGCGTTTGCCCGGCGGCGTTCTCGTTCTTCTTCGGCGGCCCGGATGCGTTCTCCGGTCTCCTCCGCGGAGCGGTCTGCGGCTTCCCGGTCGCGGGTGAGCTCGGCAAGACGGATCTTGTACTCGTTCGCGCGATCCGTGATCCCCGCGATCTCAAGCTCCGCGGCACCGCGTTCCCCGGCGATCTCCGAGCGCTTGTCGGAAACGGTCTTCACCGTCTCGGCTTCCGCTTCGATGAGCGTTTTCAGCCCGGCGAGATCGTCCGCGCTCTTCGCGTTCGATTCGTCGAGGGACCGGCTGTCGTTTTTCATATCCGCGACGAGGGACAAAAGCGTCTTCCGGCGTCCGTCCGCGTCGCTGTATGTCTTTTCTTCCGCGCCGATCAGGGCTTCGATCAGGCTGCGGCGTTCCTCTTCCCCGCGCGATCCCGCTGCGATCAGGGCGATCCGCTCCTCCGAATCCTTCGCACGGCGATCGAGCTTGGCAAGCGCTTTCGCAATGCCGTCGGCTTCCGCACGGAGCGCTTCGATCTCGGCGCTGCGGGAGAGGATCCCGCTGTCACGCCGGGTCTGACCGCCGGTCAGGGAGCCGCCGATATTGGTCTGCTGACCGTCGAGCGTGACGGCGCGCAATCTCCATCCGGTGCTCTTCGCGGCGGCGATGGCGTTGTCGAGGTTGTCGAACACGGAGACGCGCGCGAGCAGAGAGGACAGGATCGCGCGGTAGGCGTCATCCGTCTTCACGAGTCCGTCGCCCCATCCGATGAAGCCCGCCGCGCGCTCGGCGCCTTCCTCGTCCCGGTTTCGCTGCGCCGCGCGGATCGTCGTCATGGGATAGAAGGTCGCGCGGCCCGCCCCGCCCTTTTTCAGGGCTTCGATCGCGGCTTTCGCGGCATATTCGTCTTCGGTGACGATGTTCTGCAGCGCGCCGCCGAGGGAGGTCTCGATGGCGACGATGTACTTCGGTTCGACGGATATGAGGGTCGAGATCGGTCCGCGGATCCCGGTGAGACGTACGGCTCTCGCTTCGTTCATGATGTAGCGGACGCTGTTGCTGAATCCTTCAAAATGCTCCTGCATCCGGGTGAGCGCGGAGATCCGGCTCTCGCAGGAATCGAGGGCGGCCCGGCGTTCCCGGCGTTCGCTTTCGATCCCGCCGGCGGTTTCCCGCTCCTCGGCGATCTTCTGCGTGACGCCCGCAAGGGATTCGGCGATCTTTTCGATCTCGGCGCGGTAGAGGCTGATCTGTTCCTCGGCATCCCGGCAGATCTTGTCGCACGCGGCGATGTCGTCCTCGTGCTTCTGGATCTCGGCGGCGATGCTCTCGCTCCGTTTTTTCTGACTGCTGATGCTGTTTTCGAGCACGTTCAGCCGCACGCGCAGATCGGTCAGGCGTCCCTGTGCCTTCTGCTGCTTCTCGAGCAGATCCTCGAGGATCTCCGTCTTGTTCCGGACCGCTTCCCCGAGATCGGCGATCCGCTCGCTCTCCGCGGCGAATTTCTCCTCGGTCTCGGCGTATTCCTCCTCGATGGCGGCGATGGATGCGCGGATCGCGCCGAGGCGCTCTTCTTCCTGCGCTCTCGTGCTCTCCGCCGCGTCCCGCAGACCGGTTTCCGTCGCCAGCGCATTTTCCGCGGCACCGCGTTCCTTCGAGAGGACCTTCGCGTCGGATTCCGCGGCGTTCATCTTCTTCGTCGCGTCGGCGGTCTCTTCATAGTTGCGGCGCGAGGCCTCCTTGTTGTCGTGGGACTGGTCGGACAGGCGCTCGATCTGGGCGTCCGTCACCTTCACCGAATCCTCTGCCATTTCGAGCTCGTGCTTCGAGAGCTCCGTGTCGGCCTCGCTCTTTTGGATCGCGGTCTTGATCCGTTCTTCGTCGTAGAGCCAGAGGGAAACGTCGGTCTTTTCCTTCGCATGATAGAGCTCGAGGTATTTGCGCGCCTTTTCGCTGTCCCGCTCGAGCGGTCCGATGCGCGATGCGAGCTCCTGTTCGATGTCCGCGACGCGGGCCATGTTTGCCTCGGTCTCGGCGAGCTTCTTTTCGGATTCGCTCTTTTGATAGCGGAAACGGGAAATGCCGGCGCTCTCTTCAAAGATGCCGCGCCGGTCTTCGCTTCTTTTTGAAATGATCTCCGCGATCCGCCCCTGCCCGATGATCGAATAGCCCTCGCGGCCGACGCCGGTGTCGAGGAAGAGCCGGGATATGTCCTTGAGGCGGCATTTTCTGCGGTTGATGAAGTATTCGCTGTCCCCGCTCCGGTAATAGCGCCGGGTGATGGTGACTTCTTCGTAGGGGGAGAGGAGCGTCCGCGGTTCTTCGCTGTCGTCGAAGGTCACGGACACCTCCGCGAAGCTCATCGGCTTCACATCGTCCGCGCCCGCGAAAATGACGTCCTCCATCTTGCTTCCGCGGATGTTCTTGGAGGACAGCTCGCCGAGCACCCAGCGCATCGCGTCGGTGATGTTCGATTTGCCGCTCCCGTTCGGGCCGACGATGACCGTCGTGCCGCCCGAAAACTTCAGGACCGTGCGGTCGGGAAAGGACTTGAAGCCATGCAGCTCCAGCGATTTCAGAACCATGCGTCCTCCTCCCCACCGGCGGTCGATTCCACGGATGATAATGATTGTTGATACCGCCGAGGGCGGCTGTTTTTCTTGAATTCCACCTGATTATTCGTGAAGCTCGCCGAAGAGGATCAATGCCTCCCGGGCAGCCTTCTGTTCCGCTTCGCGTTTGGTCTTCGCGACGCCGCGCCCGATGACGTTGGAGTTGAGGCGCGCTTCGACGGTGAACTGCTTGTTGTGATCGGGGCCCTGTTCGTCGACGAGGACGTAGTCGAGGATCTCCCCCGCCGCGGACTGAACGATCTGCTGCAGGGAGGACTTGTAATCGATGACGCCGACCTTCGAGACCTCTTCGACCATCGGAATGACGAACGGCATCAGGAATTCCGCCACTCTCTCGAAGGATTCGCCGCTGTCGAGGTAGATCGCCGCGAGCAGCGCTTCAAAGGCGTCCGCCGTGATGGAGGGACGGTGCCGCCCGTCGGTCATCGCTTCGCCGCGTCCGAGGAAGAGATAATCCCCGAGCGAGATCTTCGCCGCGTACCGCGCAAGCGCTTTTTCGCAGACGACGGCCGCGCGGATCTTCGTCAGATCCCCTTCCTGCTTCGCCGCGTAATGCTCAAAGAGATAGGAGGATACGATGATGGAAAGGACCGAGTCCCCGAGGAATTCGAGCCGCTCGTTGAACGGAACGGGATCCCCCTTCGCCTTCATTTCATTGTGATAGGAAGAATGCGTCAGCGCCTCGGTGAGGGTGGCGCGGTCGCGGAACGTGTAACCGATCGCGGCCTCCAGCTCTTCCATTGCTTTGGGTTCTTCGTAGGTCATAATTCCTCCGCCGGACTGTGATCCTGTTGAGATGCCCGTCACTCGGCGGGTCTTGCGGTGAGCGCTTCCATCTGCGCGGCGATCTCAGCCGTCACACCGGTACTGATATAGGCTTCCGCCTGACGGACGGCATTTGCGATCGCGCGCGCGTCGGAACTCCCGTGGGCCTTGATGACGGGCTTCTGGAGTCCGAGCAGCGGAGCGCCGCCGTATTCGCTGGCGTCAAAATCGTGCTTAACCTGCCTCAGCTGATCCTTCATCGCAAAGAAGGACAGCTTGGTCAGGGTGTTCGTCATGTACATATCCTTGAGCAGCGCAAACATGTATTTCGACATGCCCTCGATGAGCTTCAGGGTGATGTTCCCGGTGAAGCCGTCGGTCACGAGGACGTCGCACGGGCCGAAGGGCAGCTCCTTGGCTTCGACATTGCCGTGGAACCGGATACCGGGGGCCGTCCGGAGCTTCGCGTATGCGTCGATCTGGATCTGCGTCCCCTTGTGCTCTTCCGCGCCGTTGTTGAGCAGGCCGATCTCGGGATCCTCGACTCCGACGACGTTCTTCATGTAGATCGCTCCCATCATCGCCCACTGGACGAGATAGTCTGCCGTGACGTTGATGTTCGCGCCGCAGTCCATCAAGAGGATCGGGCGGGAGAACGGGAGCACCGTTGCGATGCCGGAGCGCTGCACGCCCTTGACCGTGCGGATGATGAGGGAGGAGCCCGCATGGAGCGCGCCGGTGTTGCCCGCGGAGACAAAGGCGTCCCCGCCCTCCTTGAGAAGCCGCAGACCGGTCGCCATCGACGAATCCTTCTTCGCGCGCACCACGGACAGGGGATCGTCCTCCATCGTGATTTCGCTCACCGTATGGACGATGTCGAAGACCCGCGGATCCGCGCCTTCCTCCTTGAGGATGGCTTCGATCTTCGCGCGGTTGCCGACGAGCGTGAGCCGGGATTTGGTTTTCTGGGAAGCGGCGATCGCGCCTTTGACGATCTCGTGAGGCGCGTTGTCCCCTCCCATCGCGTCTATGATGATGTTCATGTTGTTTCCTCTTTACGGCAGTCCGCCGCGATCTCGGGCAGGATGCGGTCCACCTCCCGGAGTGCGCGTTCGGACAGCGCTTCGTTGCGTGCGCGTTTGCCGCCCTTCACCCGTTGTTCAAGCGGCGGGATCACGCCGAAATTGGCGTTCATCGGCTGGAAGAGCGTCTGTTCCCCGTGCGCGATGTAGGATGCCATCGCCCCGATCATCGTGGTCTCCGGAAACAGATACGGCTCTCTCCCGGACGCGCGGCGGGACGCGTTGATCCCCGCGACAAATCCGGACGCCGCCGATTCGATATACCCCTCGACGCCGGTCATCTGTCCGGCGAAATAGATGTTTCGGTTCGAGCGGAGCGAATAGTCCGCGTCGAGCAGGTCCGGCGAGCAGAGGAAGGTGTTCCGGTGCATCACGCCGTAGCGCAGGAATTCCGCGCGCTCGAGTCCGGGGATCATGCGGAAGACGCGCCGCTGTTCGGGCCACGTCAGATGCGTCTGGAATCCGACGAGGTTGTACATCGTCCCCGCCTCGTTCTCGCGCCGCAGCTGGACGACGGCGTAGTAGTCCTCCCCCGTTTCGGGATGACGGATGCCGACCGGCTTCATCGGGCCGAAGCGAAGGGTGTCCTCGCCGCGCCGCGCCATGACCTCGACGGGCATGCATCCCTCGAAGACCTTGAGGCGGTCGCCCTTCTCGAAATCATGGAGCTCGGCTTCCTCCGCCGTGAGCAGAGCCGCGTAGAACGCTTTGTATTCCGCCTCGCTGAAGGGGCAGTTGATGTAGTCCGCGCCGCCCTTCTCGTAGCGCGAGGCAAAGAACGCCTTCGTCATGTCGACCGATTCGAAGTCGACGATCGGAGCGGCCGCGTCGTAGAAGTAGAGGCTCTTCCCCCCGATGCGCCGGGAAATCTCCGCGGCAAGGCCCTCGGTGGTGAGCGGACCCGTCGCGACGACCGTGATCTCGTCGTCGGGGATCGACGTCTTCTCCTCCGCGATCACCTCGATGAGGGGACAGGAGCGGATCTTCCCGGTCACATAGTCCGAAAAGCGCACGCGGTCAACCGCCAGGGCTCCGCCTGCTGCCACTCTCGAAGCGAGCGCGGCCTCCATGATGAGCGAACCCATCCGGTGCAGCTCCTCCTTGAGAAGGCCGGCGCCGTTGGTCAGCTCGGCGGACCGGAGGGAATTCGAGCAGACGAGCTCCGCGAAGCCGTCCGCGTGATGGGCGGGGGTGCGTTTCTCGGGCTTCATCTCGAAGAGACGCACATGCACCCCGCGCTTCGCTGCCTGCCATGCAGCCTCGCTGCCGGCAAGACCCGCGCCGTAAACGTTGATCGTATTCATGTCATCCGTCGGGCGTCACTGCGCCTTATCGTCCTGTTCCGCCGGATTCTCGAGCGGCGGCGCGTCCTTCTTGAAGCCGCAGCCCTCCGTCTTGCAGACGAGCTGATTCTTGCCCTTCTTCCGGTAGAGCATCCCGCCGCACTTCGGGCAGGTCTCGCTGGTGGGCATATCCCACGAGGAGAATTTGCATGCGGGATAGCGGGTGCAGCTGTAGAAAACAGAGCGGTTCTTTCCGAATTTCGTCACGAGATCCGCGCCGCATTCCGGGCACTTGACGCCGAGCGGGCGCACCTTCTGACGGGTGTTCTTGCACTCCGGATAGCGCGAGCAGGCATAGAAGCTGCCGTAGCGCCCGGAACGCAGGATCATATCCGCGCCGCAGAGCTCGCACTTCTCGGGCGCGATCTCCGCCTTCTTCTCGACGAGCTCGTCGCCGGATTTCGTCAGCGGCTTGGTGTTCCTGCACGCCGGATAGTTCGGGCAGGCGGCGAATTTGCCGTAGCGTCCGTTCTTGACGATCATGCGGCTGCCGCATTTCTCGCAGATGATGTCGGTCTCCTCGACGGGGACCTCGACCTCGTGCTCGCCGACGCTCTCCTGCGCACGGACCAGCTCCTTCTGGAAGCCGCCCCAGAAGCCGGTCAGCACGTCGACCATGGTTTCCTTGCCGTTTTCGACGTCGTCGAGCTTATCCTCCATGGAGGCCGTGAACTGGACGTCGACGATGTCCGGGAAGTTCTCGCACATGAGCTTGGTCGTGACCTCGCCGAGCGGCGTCGGGACAAGGGACTTCCCTTCCCGTTTGACGTAGCCGCGCGCGGTGATCGTCGTGATGATGGTCGCAAACGTGCTCGGACGGCCGATGCCCTTCTCCTCGAGCAGCTTGACGAGCGTCGCTTCGGTATAGCGCGGCGGCGGCTCGGTGTAATGCTGGTTCGGCGTGACGGACTGGGCACGGAGATCCTCGCCCTTCTTCAGGGTCGGGAGCCGCGCCGCCTTCTCGTCGTCCTCGCTCTTCTCGTCGACCGATTCTTCATATAGGGCCATATAGCCCGGGAATTTGACGGTATAGCCGCTCGCGCGGAAGAGATACCCGCCCGCCGTCAGATCCGTCTGAACCGTCGAGAGCTCGGCGGATTCCATCTGGCTCGCGATGAAGCGGTCCCAGATCAGCTTATAGAGGCGGTACTGGTCGGAGGTGAGCTGCTTGCGGATGGCCTGCGGCTCGAGCATCGCGCCGGAGGGACGGATCGCTTCGTGCGCGTCCTGCGCGTTCGCCTTGGAGCGGTAAACGCGGGGCGTCTTCGGGTAGTAATTCTCGCCGTATTTCTCGGTGATATAGGCCTTTGCCGCGTCCCTGGCCTCATCGGCGATGCGGAGGGAGTCGGTTCTCATATACGTGATCAGACCCTGCACGCCGCCGAATTCCGCTCCGACGTTCACGCCTTCATAGAGCTCCTGCGCGACCCGCATGGTGCGCTGGGACTGGAAGTTGAGCTTGCGGGAGGCTTCCTGCTGCAGGGTGGACGTCGTGAAGGGCGGCGCGGGGTTCTTCGTGCGATGGCCCTGGCGGATGTCCTCGACCCGGAAGGGCTTGCCGACGACGGCGTCATACACCCGTTTCGCGGCAGCTTCATTCGGGAGGGGCATCTTGTCGTGATCGCCCGTCCTGCCCCAGAATTTGGCCTCGAAGGGCTTTCCGTCGGAGGCGAGGAGCGTCGCTTCGATCGTCCAGTATTCCTCCGGGTTGAAGGCGCGGATCTCGTTCTCGCGGTCCACGATGATCCTCGTGGCCACGGACTGCACGCGCCCGGCGGAGAGACCGCTCTTGACGGTCTTCCAGAGGAACGGGGAGAGCTTGTAGCCGACGATGCGGTCGAGGATCCGGCGGGTCTGCTGGGCGTTCACGATATCCATGTCGATCTCGCGCGGCTTCTTGATCGATTCCTTCACGACGCTCTTGGTGATGGCGTTGAAGGGAACGCGCTTGATCTTCTGTGCGGGGATGTCGAGCGCATTGACGAGGTGCCAGGCGATGGCTTCGCCTTCCCGGTCAGGGTCCGTTGCGAGATAGACGCGATCCGCGTTCTTGACGTCCTTCTTCAGATCCTTGATGAGGTCGCCCTTGCCGCGG
>JAFPWV010000188.1 GCA_017412675.1 Clostridia bacterium | reverse complement strand
CTCCTACGTGAAGTTCAACGCGGAAGGCGCGCCCTCCGGCTGCTTCCAGGTTTCCGAAGTGACCCTGTTCGGCGATAAGGCCGCAGACGTCACCGAAGAGCTGACCACCAAGGAAGAAGCGCCGCAGACCTTCGACTTCGGCATCGTTGCCGCTGTCGCCGCGGTGATCTCCCTCGCCGGCTTCGCTGTTTCCAAGAAGAAATAAGACATCTTTGCACCGGGTCCGTTCCCTGGACACTTTTGTCCCGGGACGGGCCCGTTCCTTTTTTCCGGAGTGATATGAAAAACAGAGTATTCCTCTTCATCCTTGTGATCGGCCTCGCCGCGCTGCTCCTCATCGGATGCGCGGGCAAAACAGATCGTCCGGAGAACACGGAAACCGATGGCTCCTCATCGGTTTCTCTCGTTCCGGATGACAACGACATCGAACCCGAACCGGAACCGGAGCCTGAGCCGGAACCTGAACCGGAACCGGAGCCTGAACCGGAGCCCGAACCCGCCGCAGCCGAGAACGTCGTCTACGAACACGTCGCGATCATCGGCGTGGACGGCGGCGGCGCGTTCTTCAAGGACGCCGACATGCCGAAGATGAACGCCATTTTTGAGAACGGCGCGCGGACCTATGCTTGCCTCACCTCCGATCCCACGATCAGCGCGCAGTGCTGGGGCTCGCTGCTCATCGGCGTGACGCCCGAATGTCACCGCCTCTCGAACTCCTACATCGATTCGCACCCCTATCCGCTCGACTCCGTCTTCCCGACGGTCTTCCATGTGGTGCGCGACGCCATGCCCGACGCCGTGCTCGGCTCCTTCTGCAACTGGAACCCGATCAACGTCGGCATCGTGGAGGACGGCATCGGCGTGACGAAGGACACCGCGTCGGGCGATAAAGCGGTCACCGACCTCGTCTGCAAGTACGTCACGGCGGAGAAGCCCACCCTCCTCTTCGTCCAGTTCGACGAGGTGGACGGCGCGGGCCACGGCTCGGGCTACGGCTCCAAACCGTATTTCAATCAGCTCGCCAAGGAAGACGATTACATCGACCGCATCCACGCGGCTTATGAAGAAGCGGGCATCCTCGATTCCACCCTCTTCATCGTCACGGCGGACCACGGCGGGAACGGGACCTCACACGGCGGCTGGACCGACGGGGAAAAGTACGTCATGTGGGCCGCGGCAGGGAAGAGCGTGATCCCCGGCGGCAAGATCGAAGACATGGGCATCCGCGACACGGCTTCCGTCGTCCTGATGGCGCTCGGCCTCGCGGACAAACAGCCCGACACCTGGACCGCGCGCGTTCCCTCCGGCCTTTTCGAGGGCGTGGAGGCGAAGGAGCGTCCGATCTACACGATCTCCTATCTCCACGGGCACCGCACGCACGAATCCGAACCCACGCCCGCGGCGGATACCCTGACCTCCATCGTCGGCGCGGACCGCGTGCTCGCGTACCTGCCCTTTGACGGGAGCGAAGAGGTCGCGGCGGGAACCGTAACGGCGATGAAGAACGGCAAGTTGTACTTTGTCGACGGCTACTTCGGCAGCGGCTCGCAGTTCGACGACGGCTACATCACCCTCTCCGGGTACGAACCGGGGAACGACAGCTTCAGCGTCTGCACTTGGATGAAGACGGGAGGCGTCAGCTCCGACCCGTGCATCTTCTCGAACAAGGACTGGGACAGCGGAAAGAACAACGGCTTCGTCCTCTCGCTCCGGGATTCGGACGTCAAGTTCAACCTCGGCAACGGGACCGACCGCATGGACGCGGAACACACCCTGCCGATCGACTACAAGGACGGCTGGGTCTATGTGATCCTCGTCGTCGATCGGGACAAGGATGTGATCCGCTTCAGCTACGACTTCGGAGACTTTGAGACGACGCCGATCCCGAAGAGCCTGACGGACACCTCGTTCAAGGCCTTGAAGCTCAACATCGGACAGGACGGCACCGGCAGGTACAACCATCACCTCGAGGCCGTGCTCGACGAATTCCTCTTGGTGGACGGCACGATCACGTCCGACGAGGAAGCCGCCCTCAAGGCGCATTACGGGAACTGAGCTTCACTTTATACTTAACCTATTTAACATTCAGAAAACGGGAATTATTAGTATCCCCCTCATCCGCCCTATCGGGCACCTTCCCCGCGGTGGGGAAGGCAACCAAGAGAGTGCACCGCATTTATAAAACCAGCACCAATTCTCCACGGATGCAGTCTTTCATTTTAGGAACGCTGCATGTTGTGAGGCATCCCCCTCCGTGGGGAAGCTGTCACGAAGTGACTGATGAGGGGATTCATTGGCTTGCGAAAGATTTCGTATCAATCCATCGGAGGAACCTATGACGAAACGCATCATCGCGCTGTGTCTGGCGCTCGTTCTGCTCCCCGGCCTCCTGACCGCATGCAGCGAGACGCCCGACAAAGTGGACGAGTCCCCGACGCAGCAGACGGTCTCCCCGGAGAACGTCTCCGTCGAGGAAGAAACCGAATCCCCCACCCCCCATTGGGATGCCGTGAGGAAAGAAGATCTCGGCGGCATGAACATGAACATCACCTGCGCCGAATTCGACTCCAACTACTACAACGTGGTGGACTGGGACGAGATCTCGGGCGAAATGCTCGCTGACGCCATGTATGACCGCAACCGCTACATCGAGGCACAGCTCAACTGCCTGATGGTCCTGAACTATTCCCAGGAGGTCACGAAGCTCGAACAGTCCGTGATCTCCGGCTCCGGCGACGTCGATCTCACCTACGCGCTGGTCTCGAACGGCGGAAACCTTTTGCAGAAGGGCTACCTCACGCCCAACAACAAGCTCGCGACGGTCGACATGACCCAGCCGTACTGGGACCAGGGCTCGCAGAAGGATCTGAAGCTCCTCGGGCAGATGTTCTACGGCTTTGTCGACTTCGGTTTCGACCACTATGACTCCATGACCGTGCTCTTCTATAACGGCGCGCTCCTGACCCAGTATCAGCTCGAGGATCCCCAGGAGCTCTTCCTCTCGGACGAGTGGACTGTCGACAAGATGGTCGAACAGCTCCAGGCGGTCTCTACCGACATCGACGGCGACGGCAAGTTCAACCTCCGCAAGGACGTCTTCGGTCTGGTCGGCCGCGAATACAATTTCCAGCCGATCGAATACGCGTCCGGCGTGCGCCTCGTCACCTGGAACGAGGAGGAGCGCAGTTTTTCGCTGAACATGTCGGACGAGCACTTCATCGACATCGCGCACTCGATCGCCCAGGTATATTCCAAGAACAATCCCTACACCGATTACGCGAACTATGACCAGGGGCGGATCGCCTTCTCGGACGGCCGTTCGCTATATTACTCCCGTCTGCTCGGCGACTTCCGCCAGCTGCGCGAGGTCGAGGACGACTACGGCGTGGTCTGCTTCCCGCGGTACAGCTTGGACGGCGGGGAGACCTCCTACTTCGTGCAGAACCCGACGACCTTGTTCCTGCCGCTCGTTGTGGGCGACGACAACGGTGACCGGGAGCCGGACTTCAACGAGATCGGCATTTTCCTCGAGGCGCAGGGAGCGTACACGTATGACAACACCCTCAGCGTGTACATCGAGAACGCGGTCATCGGCAAGGGCATGCGCGACGAGAAATCCGCCGAGATGGTGCGGATCATGATGCGGAACCGCAGCTTTGACTTGACGCAGGCGTACAATTTCCAGAGCCTTTCGTCCAACTTCGCATCCTGTGTCATCAAGGACAGCAACTATGCGTCCGCCGCGAAGAAGATGGAGAAGAACTTCAACAAGGCTGCGCAGAGGATCGTGGAGGAGATCGAATCCCATCTGGACGACTGATGCGCCGCGAGATCCGCAGAGACACATGGCGGACTCACTTTGCAAGCCCGCTGGTGCGCAGACGGAATTCCGGCTCGTAGATTTGCGGAGCAAATGAAGAACCGTTGTCTGCATGTCGGATTACACAGAAACGTCCCGGAAGCCCTATGAGATCCGGGACGTTTTTCTGATGGAGTCTCTTCGGCGCGCGAACCTCCTTGGCAGAGTTCACGAACCGCTCGGGGATACGATCTGCAAATGATCCGCAATGTCTCTCAGATCCCGCAGGATCCTCTCCGCCTCCTCGCCGGAATGAGCCTTCACAGTCAGCTGATACAGCACCGATTCAAAGCTGTAATACAGACCGCAATCGATGACCTGCCCGCCGGTATGAATTTCAAAGATCACGCACGGAACACCGGACGGCGTTGTGTATTCCGTGAGGACCTGCTCCGGGCAAGCTTTCCAGATCATACCGGAAGAAGCGGATTTTGACGCTTCCTCGGTATAGGCCGCGAAAAGTTCCATCATTCCGCTCCACATGACGCCGCTGCTTTCGTCGAAACGGTCGACCCTGATGTCGGTCAGCATCACGGCGGGGACGCGTTTTCCGTTCCCCTCTTCCGTCGTCACGATTACCTCGATCACTCCCTTCTGCATAAGGCCAGCGCCTTTCTCTGTCATCATGGGTGTTTCGTCCGGCACGAGCAGGGGACTCGATACGAAGGGGAGGCCGAAGAATGCCTGCCACTCCTTCACGGTATCAAAACAAAGAAACGCTTTATGGTCCCGCTCCGGATCGGCAGAATCGAGGATCGTCCTCTCGGCTTCTTCCGGGAGAACGGCGACGCTCTGATTCAGATACACCGTCACGCCGTCCGAAGAGAGGCGCACGTCCGGGGGATTCCAGAGCAGACCCGCTGCGGCAGCTGTCCCGCACAGGAGGATTGCCGCCGCTGCCGCGATCACGGGTATTTTCCAGCGAAAGGTCCGTTTATTTGACTTTTTGATGGTTTCTGTGTTCAGGATCAGATCCTCTGCGACATAGCCCATCGCTTCGATCATATCGTTTCCATTCATACGGGATATCCCTCCTTTTCAAGGTGTTCTTTCAGTCCCTTTCGGCATCGGAGCAGCGTCATCTTGACCTTGCTTCGGCTGATGCCGTAACCATGCGCGATGGTTTCGATGGAATCGAGATAATAGTATCGCCGCATGAAAATCGTCTGCTTATCCTCACTTAACGTCCTCAGATACCGGGTGATGGCTTCGCCGAGTTCTTTTGCTTCCAGTTGACCGGCTGTGTCGTCCGGCGAAGGGATGCATTCTTCCATTTCCGCCGTCAGCTCCGTGATCGCCGCATTTCTTTTTTGGCGCTTGTTTTTTCGACAGACATCCACAGAAAGATGACGGACGATCCGTGCGAGATAGGCATAGAAATAGCCGGTCGGGTTCTGCGGCGGGATGGTGTTCCACGCCTCCATATAAGTATCATTTTCACATTCCTCGGCTGTCAGGCGGTCGCCGGTGATCCCGTACGAGATCTCCCGCAGTCGGCTGCCGTATTTTGCGGCGGTCTGTTCGATCGCGCGTTCATCGCGGTTCAGGAACCATTCGATGATCCTGTCGTCGTCCAAATTTCATCGTCTCCTTTCATGGTGTGGAAGGCCTTCACCCTATCAAGCGTTCTTTTTTTCATCCGGTCACACGATTTCGGTGTTTTTTCTGTTTTTTTAGGTCCGCCCATGAATCCTCCCGCTCTATTTTCCCGCGCGGCGTTATTGCATATCCGCCCGAAATGTGGTATCCTATACGCAGAAGAGCAGGGCCCGCGTCTTCCGAAATCATGCATACAGGAGAAAACAGTTATGCCGGTCAATCCCGTCAAAGTGGGCGAACAGATCCACGCCCTGAGAAAAGCCAAAGGGATCACCCAGAACGAGCTCGGTGAACGCCTGAACGTCGCCTTCCAGACCGTTTCCAAGTGGGAGCGCGGCGAAACCCTCCCGGACACCGCCATCCTGACTGACCTCGCCAACGTCCTCGAAACCACCGTCGACAACATCCTCATGGGCGGGGAACGCCTCACGTCGTACAGCCGCCGCGTCACCATTGCCGAGGTGGCGGAGGGCATCGCGTGCTTCGAGCGCATCGGAGAGCTCCTCGGACGCGACAGCTATTTCTACCTCGGCGCGATCGAGGGCTGCGACCGCAAGATGAACATCGAGCTTGAAAAATACCTCGGCGACCCGTTTTCGCGCGAAGCGATGATCGCCGAGGCGGCAGTCCAGCTCATGATGAACGGCGCGTACGTCGACATCACCGACATCAAGAAGAGCTTCCGCTTCGAGCATTGGCAGAAAGTCGTCTCGAAGGTCGCGGGCGAGCGGTACGGAATCAAATGAAGAATTCAGAATTCAGAATTCAGAATGAAGAATTAAGAATTGACAAGGATGAACGAGAGATAGACCTCGGGTTTCCCCATGATAAAACGGCCGTGCGGCGGTACCGAACATACCGCTTCACGACCGTTATTGTTTTATCGTCCGCTTACCCCCTCAAGGATTCCTTCCGCACTGCTCTCTCATAATTCTGAATTCTTAATTCTGAATTCACCTCATGGCAGCGTGATATTGAGGCAGCCCATGAACAGGCGCGGCCACGCGATGGAGTTCGCGGCCTCGACGTTGTTCACGAAGATGATGTCCGTCAGGCTATACGGCGCGACGCGGTCGAAGAGGCTCCCCTCGAAGGTGCGCGGGTCGACCACGAGGACCGTCCCGTAGTGTTCGCAGAGGAACGGCACGAACGCGTTGCCGAACGAATCCTTCAACACGAGGCAGGCGAGGTTTTGCGGATTGTCGGGCACGGTGATCGTGATGAACGGGTGGTCGCCGTAGAGGAATGCGATGTAGTTTGCCTTCTCGTCGACGATGCAGGTGTCAAAGTCCAGCTCCTCGCCCCAGCTCGCCTCGACGTGCATGTGTACGCTCTTCGTCGGGTGGAAGACCTCGACCTCGTCGCGGAAGCTCTTCACGCGCTCGTCCTTGGTCCACTCGTACAGGCTTCCGAAGTAGTTGGAGTTGATGACGGCATAGCCGAAATCTTCGAGCGGCGTCGGGGTGAAGCCTACCGATTCGGCGAACGCGGCGTAGGCGTAGTACGCGCCTCGCTGGGTCCAGTGGTGGTCCGTGCGGAAATAGAGGTATTCGTTTTTGTGCGCGGCGAGCTTCTCATAGGGATTCGGGAAATTGACCGTGTCGCCGAAGAGGGGGGCCATCTGATCGAGGACTTCCTTCTGGGACGGGATGAGCGCGGTGATCTTCGGGTTGTCGATCGTCATGGACGAGACCGGCGCGACGACCGCGCTGACCCGGCATCCGAAGGTCTGCTTGTAGTACTGCGTCATCTGCGCGTAGATCTTCGCATATTCCTCATAGAAATAGGACTGCGTATAGACCGCGTCGCCGTAGATGAAGAGCCCGTCCGGATAGAAGTCGGCGTTGACGTCGACCGTGGGGGTGTCATCGGCCGGGGCGAGGATCTCGACGCCTTCGGCATCACCGAGAGTATCGCCGATGCCGATGCCGGGGGTGTCGGCTTCCAGCCCGCCGGACGGGGTATCCGGGGGGAGATCGGAGCCTGCGGCGTTCTCAGCGCGCAGACAGGAGACGAGGGAGGAGGCGGCGAAAAGAAGTGCCGCAGCGAGTGAAATGGATTTTCGGATGTTCAAGGGAGGGGATCCTTTCGGTGAATTCCGCCGAAACCGGTCGGAACGGAGACGTTTTTGTCGACGGGAACTACCGATATTATACCCGCCGGGGAGGGATTTGTCAAGGGAAATGAGAAAGGAGGGGGAGGGGGAATTCGGAATTCAGAATTAAAAATTCAGAATAGGACACGAAATTATCCTGCATTATCCTGCATGCTGAATTCCTTATGCTTCGTTCCTCACTCATTTTCAGTTTGCTTTTGTCTCGCAGTAGACGCAGCGGTAGATCTCGTGACGTCTGTCCGTGAGCTTGAAGACGTGGTCGAGCTCCTGCTCCGTCGAGGTGATGCAGCGCGGGTTCTTGCAGCGGATGACGTTGACGAGGGTCTCCGGCATCCCGATCACCCGCTTGTCGACGAGCTGGCCGTCCCGGATGATGTTGACGGTCGCGGTCGGGTCGACGTAGCCGATCACGTCGAAGTTGATCGGGATGTCCGCGTCGATCTTGATGATGTCCTTGCGCCCCATCTTGTGGCTCACCGCATTCTGGATGATGGCGACGGAGACGCCTTCGAGGGAGCCGAGGCCGAGCAGCTCGTACAGCCGCATGGACCGCCCCGCCGTGATGTGGTCGATGACGATGCCCGTCTGGATCGAATCGATGTTCATGAAGCCGCCTCCTCGAGAAGTTTCAGAATGAGCGCCATGCGCATGTATTTGCCGTTCAATACCTGCTTGAAGTAGCAGGCGCGCGGATCCTTATCCACCGCGACGGAGATCTCGTTCACGCGCGGCAGGGGGTGCATGACGATGAGGTCGTCCCGCCCGAGCGTCATCTTCTGGGGATCGAGGATATAGCTGTCCTTGAGGCGGAGGTAATCCTCCTCGTTGAAGAAGCGTTCCTTCTGCACGCGCGTCATGTAGAGCACGTCGAGCTCCGGCATGGCTTCCTCGAGGCTCGTCGTCTGGCGGTAGGGGATGTTCTTCGCCTTG
>JAFPWV010000187.1 GCA_017412675.1 Clostridia bacterium | reverse complement strand
TCTTTTTGGTTCTTTTTCTCCTCGATAAAGGAGAAAAAGAACGCCGAAAGTGCTATGTAAAGAGAATGGCTGTCGCATTTCTCCGTTTCTTGGAGTTCATGCGACAGCCCCTCTTTTGTTGCCTTCACACCTGTTCCGCGATCATGTAGATCAGCCGCTCGGTGTCGTCCCAGCCGAGGCAGGGATCTGTGATCGACTTGCCGTAGACGTGTTCGCCGATCTTCTGCGCGCCTTCCTCGAGGTAGCTCTCGATCATCAGCCCTTTGACGAGCCGGCGGATGTCCACCGAGTGACGCCGCGCGTGCAGGACTTCGCTCGCGATGCGGGGCTGTTCCTTGAATTTCTTGCCGGAGTTGGCGTGATTCGTGTCGACGAGGACCGCCGGATTCTTCAACCCGGACGCCGCGTACCGTTCCGCGAGGTCGAGCAGGTCTTCGTAATGGTAGTTCGGCAGGGACTGCCCGTGCTTGTTCATATAGCCGCGCAGGATCGCATGGGCGAAGGGATTGCCCATGCTCTCGACCTCCCACCCGCGGTAGATGAACGCGTGCGGATGCTGGGCCGCCGTGATCGAATTCAGCATGACCGAGAGGTCGCCGCCCGTCGGATTCTTCATCCCGACCGGGATCTCGAGGCCGGACGCCGTCAGACGGTGCTGCTGGTCCTCCACGCTCCGCGCGCCGACCGCCACATAGGAGAGCAGATCGGAGAGATAGCGGTGGTTCTCGGGATAGAGCATTTCGTCCGCGGTGGAGAGCCCGGTCTCCGAGAGCACGCGGATATGGACCTCCCGGATCGCGATGATCCCCTTGAGAAGATCGGACTCCTTTTCGGGATCGGGCTGATGAAGAAGGCCCTTGTAGCCGTCGCCCACCGTGCGGGGCTTGTTCGTGTAGACGCGCGGGACGAGGATCAGCCGGTCCGCGACCTTTTCCTGCACCTTTGCGAGGCGCGAGGCGTAGTCGAGCATCGGATCCTCGGCGTCCGCGGAGCACGGGCCGATGACGAGGATGAATTTGTCGCTTTCCCCGGAGAACACCGCCTTGAGCGCGATGTCGCGGGCGTGCTTCGAGTGTTCGAGAGCGAGGGAGATCGGGTACATCTCCTTGATCTCCATCGGGATGGGCAGCTTGCGCTTGAATACCATATTCATGGGAGAGGATCCTTTCTGTATTCAGACTTTTTTATCGAACAGCGCACGGCGGGACGTCGAAATGCGCATCATTTCCTTCATTTTGTCGATGTTCTCGTCCGCGAGGTACGTCCGCATCCGGTTCAGTTCCCCGGAGAAGGCGTCGATTTCGGCGACGAGTTTTTTCTTGTTGAGCAGGAACAGCTCGCTCCACATGTCCTCGTTGATCCGGGCAATGCGGGTGAGATCGCGGAAGGAGTCGCCCGTGTAATCCACGAGGTGCGGCTCGGTGTTCGAGGTCATGAGCGCGATGGCGATGCAGTGCGTGAGCTGGGAGAGGAACGCGATCATCTCGTCGTGTTTCTCTGGCGTCAGCTCGCTCACCCGCGCGAAGCCGAGCGTCTCGCCGAGGGAGCGGCACAGCGCGATCGCTTCGGGGGTGTTCTTCGCGGTCGGCGTCACGATGTAGTTCGCACCGCTGAAAATGCCGTCGTCGCTGTTTTCCACGCCGTAGACCTCCCGGCCCGCCATCGGATGCGCCGCGATGAATTCGACGCCGTCGGGGAGCATGGACTGGATCGTGTCGAGGATCGCGCACTTGACGCCGGTGACGTCCGTGATGACGGTCCCGGGACGCAGCATGTCCCCGTGTTCCGCGATCCACTCGACGAAGGTGTGCGGATAGAGCGCGAAGACGATGAGATCGGCGTCCGCGATCCAATCCGTGCGGACCTCGGTCGACGCGTCGGCAACGATCCCGGCATCCTTTGCAAAGTCCACGGAGGACTGATTCAGCGTGATCGCCCGGACGGCATAGCCCTGCCTCGTGAGGGCGCGCGCATAGCTTCCCCCGATGAGGCCGAGGCCTACGATGAGGATCTTTGTCTCTTTCGGCAGCATCATATCTCCCTCATTTCCACTCCGATCCCGAGAGAACGGAGCACATCATAGAATTCCGGCCAGCTCTTGTTCACGGCTTCCGCGCCGCACAGCTCGCCGCCGGTCATCGCGAGCAGGATCGAAGCGGCCATCGCGACGCGGTGATCGTTCCAGCTTTCGATCGCAGAATCAGGCTTCACGGGAACGGCGGGGAAGACCTCGATCCGGTCCTCGCCGACCGCCGTGCGGATGCCGAATTTACCGAGCTCCGCCGCCATCGCCGCTCCCCGGTCGCTTTCCTTGATCCGGAGTCGCGCGGTCCCCGTCAGCGTCACGCCGTGCAGCACGCCGCCGAGCGCCATGAGAACGGGACCGAGGTCCGGCGTGTCCGAGAGATCGATCGTGCACGGCCCGGCCGCAAGTTTTCGATAATCCTCCCGGTAGACGGCGTCTCCCTGCGCGCTGTGCGGTGAGAGACCGGTGACGGTGACGCTGCCGCCCGTAAGGTTGAAGGCATCCGGGAAGGCGGCGTTGGAATAATCGCCCTCGACCGTGCCGTCGCGGAGACGGTAGACCTGATCGCCCGGAACGCGGAAAACGAGCGAGCCGTCCTCCTCCGTTCTCCGCTCATACCGGATGCCCGCCCGATCCAGGATCCCCGCGGTGACGTCGATATACGGCAGGCTAACGACGGGCGGCGTGATGCGGAGAGTGCTGGAGCCGGACAGGGTGGGCAGAGCGAAGAGCAGTCCCGTGACGAACTGGCTCGAGACGTCGCCGCGGATCCGGAATTCACCCGTCTTCAGCGGCCCGCGGATCCGGATCCCGCCGTCTGTGCGTTCGAGGAGAAGTCCCTGCTCGCGGCAGAGATCCTCATAGACCCCGAGCGGACGCTCCATCAGCCGCGGACTGCCCGTGAAGCGCGATTCCCTCTCCCGCAGCAGGGCGAGCGGCAGGAAGAACCGCAGCGTGCTCCCGCTCTCCCGGCAGGGAAAGACGTCGGCCGTCTCTCCGTGAGGCGTGATGACGGCATGTCCACCGTCGAGCGTGACCGACGCGCCGAGCGCACGCACGCAGTCGAGGGTTGCCAGGATGTCCTCGCTTTTCGAGAGCGGTCCGACGGTCACGGGCTCCGTACCGAGCGCGGCGGCGATGAGGAGCCGGTGTGCCGCAGTCTTTGAAGGCGGCGCGGCGACGGTCCCTTCTGCCCGGGACGGGGTGAAGACCACCCTCATGCGTCGCCTCCGTCATCCCAGAGCACGTCGTCGAGCAAAAAGTCCATCGCCCGCAGATACCCGTCGAAGCCGAGCCCCATGATCGTCTTCACCGCGGCGAGCCGCACATAGCTCACCTGCCGGAACTCCTCACGTTCGGAGACGTCCGAGAGATGAACTTCAACCGTCGGGATCGCGACCGCCTTGATCGCGTCGAGGAGGGCAACGCTCGTGTGCGTGTAGGCGGCGGGGTTGAGGATGATCCCGTCGTAGATGCCGAGCGCGCGCTGGATCTTCGTCACGAGGACTGCCTCGCTGTTCGACTGAAAGACCGTGACGAACGCGCCGCGCTCCTTCGCGTATGCTTCGATGGTGCCGACGAGATCGCGGTATGTCCGCCTGCCGTAGATTTCAGGCTCCCGGACGCCGAGCATGTTGAGATTCGGGCCGTTGAGCACGAGGATTTTTCGTTTCTTCATCGGGATCCCTCCTGATTGAACCATCCGCAGCCATAGCGAACGGTGAGAAGATCGGCCGTGACAAGGAGCGCCATGGCATCGACGGCGACGCGCGCGCGGTGAACGACGGCCGGATCGTGGCGTCCGCGGCCCTCGATCACGGTGTTCTCTCCGGTGACGAAGTTGACGGTATTCTGCAGCTTCGCGACGGTCGGCGTGGGCTTGACGGCGGTCCGGAAGACAACGGGCGCGCCGTTCGTGATCCCGCCGTTGATCCCGCCGTTCCGATTCGATCCGAAGACGACGGCATGATCGTCTGAATAGGCGATCGGATCGTTCGCTTCGCTGCCCCGCATGTCCGCGAGCGCAAAGCCCGCGCCGAACTCCACTCCCTTGACGGCGGGGACCGCAAAGAGCGCGTGGGCGAGCTCGCCTTCGACCGTATCGAACCAAGGTTCGCCGAGCCCCGCAGGCAAGCCGGTGATCGCCGTTTCGAGCACGCCGCCGACGCTGTCCCCGTCCGCACGGGCCGCTTCGATCGCCGCGTGCATGGCCTCAGCCGCCTCCGCATCGAGTACGGGGAAGAGGCTTTCGGCAAGCGCGGCAAGGTCGGAATCGAGATCGCCGAAGGGACGGTCCGGGATTCCCGCGAGCCGCGCGATGTGCGTTCCGACGCGGATCCCCTTCGCCAAAAGGGCCGCGCGCAGAATGGCACCCGCTGCCGCGAGAGGAGCCGTCAGACGTCCGGAAAAATGCCCGCCGCCGCGGTAATCCTCAAAGCCATCATATTTGATGTGCGCCGTGAGATCGGCGTGACCCGGACGCGCGGGACCGTACATATAGTCGCCGCTCTTCGTGTCCCCGTTCGGGATGAGGATCGCAAGAGGCGTTCCGGTTATTTTTCCCCGAAATACCCCACTTGCGAGGATGAATTCGTCCGACTCCCGGCGCGCAGTCGAGATCGTGCCGGAGGGCCGCCGCAGATCGAGCTCGTGCCGGATCGCGTCCTCGTCGACCGGGAGTCCCGGACAGAGTCCGTCGAGCACGACGCCGATCATCGGGCCGTGGCTTTCGCCGAAGAGCGTGAGCGTCAATGCCGAGCCAAAGGTGTTTTTCATCGCGTGCCTCCGAATACCGCCCGATACCGCTCCATCAGAACGGACACCGGGGTCTTCTCGACGCGGCAGGAACCGATCCTATCGACGTACACCGCGTCGATGCCGTCCGCCGCGCTTTTCTTGTCGTGTGTCAGCGCCTCTGCGATCCTTGCCGGGTCCCCTTCGTAAGTCGTCGGTAGTCCGAGCTTTTCGAGAACTGCCCTCATCCGGCCGCGTGCCTCCTCATCCATCATCGGGAGCATCCCGAGCGCGACGCATTCCCCATGCAGAAGGTTCGGAGCCTCCGTGCTCTCGATTGCGTGTCCGAGCGTGTGACCGAAGTTGAGGATCCTGCGCAGCCCGCTCTCGCGTTCGTCCGCTTCGACGACGGCTTTCTTGATGCACAGCGAGCGCCGGATGATCTCCGGGAGCCGCGTCAGGGGATCGTCCTCCTCGAAGAGGCGGAACAGCTCCGCGTCCGAGGTCGCCGCCATCTTCACGGCTTCCGCCAGCCCGTTTGCGATCTGACGCGGGGGAAGGGTGGAGAGAGCTTCGGGATCGGCGAGGACGCGCTTCGGCTGCCAGAACGCGCCGACGGTGTTCTTGTAGCCGTGAAAATCAACCGCCGTCTTCCCTCCGATGGAGGAATCCACCTGCGAGAGGACCGTCGTCGGAATGTTGTAGAAATCGATCCCGCGCATATAGGTGGCGGCGGCGAATCCTGCGAGATCCCCGCACACGCCTCCTCCGACCGCCGCGACGCAGTCATGCCGGGTGAAGCCCGCGTCGAGCATCGCGTCGAGCAGGCGCACATAGCAGTCGAAGCTCTTGGATCCCTCGCCCTCCGGGAGCGTGACGAGGACGGGACGGCGCGACGCACGGGCAACGGCCTCGGCATATCCCGACGGAACGCCGGAATCGGTGACGATGAGAACGCGGCGGTCGAGATCGAGCAGCTCACCGGCACGGTTCAGGATGTCGGGATCGGTCAGGATGTCGTAGGAGCGCTCGCCGAGCGATACCCGGATGCTGCTCCCGGGATCCGCCGCGCCGCCGATCAGATCGTTCTGATACGCGCGGGAGACAGCCATCGTGTTCCGCTGAAAGGTTATATAATAAGCCCGGAGTTCGGGATCCTCCACGAGCGCGCTGTTCTTCTGGAGAAGTTCTCCTTCGCGCGCGGGATCGTACACAGGCAGGCCGCGTTCTTTCTTGTAGGCGGCGACACGCCGGACGGCCTCCATCCGCTTCTCAAACAGAGCGGCGATATCCGCGTCGCAGGCGGAGATCACGCGGCGGGCCAGATCGAGATCGTTCATGGTGTGCTCCTTTTTCAGCAAAAAGCGCAGAAGTCGGGAATCCGGCCTTCTGCGCGCGCTGTCGTGATAAAAAACCGCAGAAGACCTTCCGGCGTTCTGCGGCGCATTGATCGTGGGATTACAGTGCGATCCGAGACTGCCGGACAGGAGTGAGGCAATAATAAAATCGCACGGTATCATACAGACGGTTTTTCATGACGCTCTCCTCCCCGGTTTCCTGTTCGCTTTTTCAAAGTATAGCATAAAAGCGCCCGGCTGTCAACGATGCTTCACCCATCTACATGAAAATCGGGATTTTCTCCGTCAAAGTCTGCGCGCGGAAACGGATTTTCGGGGAAATGACCAAATCAAACGGTTTTCTCCGATTCCTCCGGCGGCTTTCCCCGCGCGAGCAGGAGCAGGGCGGAGAGCAGCAGATCGGCGAAGAGCATCGCAAGCACGCTGACGACCCAGCGCCCGCCTGGATTGAGACTGTAAAAATCGGGCCATGTGCCGACGAAGACGACCTCGCGGACATAGACGAGCCCGTAGAGCACGGTCGGGACGATCCCGAGCGGCGCGGCCTTGAAGGGGATCGCGGTCTCCGTTTCGAGGAAGAGGAATGCGGTGACCGAAAGCACGGGATTGATAAGGTGGAACCAGAAGTTCACGCCGGTGTACATCTCGCCGTAGCCGTAGATCGGCCCGAGGAAACAGAGCACCGTCATCATCGTCAGGGTGAGCATCGACGTCGCGAGAAAACGGCAGATCAGAAGCCAACGCGGAAGCCGGCCGCTCTTTCCGGAGAGTGCTCTAACGGCGAAAATGGCTGCGGGGATCGCGGCAAGCGCGGCTGCGACGTTCGAGAGGGTCGTATAGTACCGGATGACTACGGTCTGCACGCCCTCATCCGGACGCTCGGGGAAAAAGAGCAGAAAGGAGAGCGGGATGACGGTGAAGACGATCAGGCAGATCTGGACGGCAAGATAAACTGCCGCGCGGCGTCGTTCGTGCTTCATGAGATCCTCCGTTTATTTCGCGTACAGATTCCCGATGATCCGATTGAAAAGCGACGGGGGCAGGATGCGCGCGAGAAAAGTGACCGCCTTGTATGCCGCGCTGATGGTCGAGACCGGGGGCACACTCTTTTTCAGGGACTGCCGCGCGATATAGGCCCCGGCTTTTGCGGGATCCATGCCGGTCATCTCGTCGTGCTCCATCTTCGAGACGGAACGGGAGATGCGTCCCCCGTAGACGTCGTCGCCGGCGGCGGATTTGGCGCGCGCGGCGGTGAAGCCGGTTTTGATGTCGCCCGGCTGGATCGCGGTGACGGTGATGCCGAACGGCCGGACCTCGTTTGCGAGCGCGGCGGAATAGGCGTTGATCGCGGCCTTCGAGGCGGAATAATACGCCTGGAACGGGATTGCGACGGGCGCGGCGACCGAGGAAATGTTGACGATCCTTCCGCCGCCGGCCTGACGCATCGGTCCGAGGACGGCCTTGGTGACGTTCGCCATGCCGAAGAAATTGACCTCGAACTGCCGTTTCGCGTCGGCGGATTCGGTGAATTCGATCGCGCCGGAAATGCCGGACCCCGCGCAGTTGACGAGGATGTCGATCCGCCCGGCTTCTGCGAGGACCGATGCGACGGCAGCCTTGACGCTCTCCTCATCGGTGACGTCCGCGGCGAGGGAAGTGATTCCATCGAGCTCGGCGGGATGGCGGCTCAGCACCCAGACGCGGCATCCGCGGTCCCGGAGCGCTTCGGCAGCCGCGAGCCCGATCCCGGAGGTACCGCCCGTAACGAGCGCGGTTTTTCCGATGCCCTTATTCTTCATGCGGAATGATGGAGGCGATGATGTCGTCCGCTTCCTCGACGAGGGCCTCGGTCAGGGTCGCCATGCAGGAGGTGCGGAGCAGGCATTCATGCGGCGCGCAGGCCGGAGTGATGACGGGATTGACGTACACGCCGGCGTCGTACAGATCGCGCGCCTTGCGGAAGGTGTTCTCTTCCTCGTAGGTGAAGATCGGGACGATCGGCGTTTCGGATTCGATGATGTGGATGTGCCGGTCCTTCAGGCACTTGCGGTGGAACGCGCTGATGTCGGCCAGACGCTGGACTCGCTCGGGATGCGCTTCAAGATAGCGGAGCGCGGCGAGCGCGGTGGCGCAGGACGACGGGGTGATCGATGCCGAGAAAATGAACGGACGGGAGACGTGGCGCACATATTCCACGACCTCGCGGTCCGCCGCCATGTAGCCGCCGAGGGAAGCAAGGGATTTCGAGAAGGTGCCCATGTAAATGTCGACCTGATCCTCGAGGCCGAAATACGAAGCGGAGCCGCGGCCGCCCTTTCCGATGACGCCCAGCGCGTGCGCGTCGTCGACCATGACCCGTGCGCCGTACTTCTTGGCGAGTGCGCAGATCTCGGGGAGTTTCGCGATATCGCCGCCCATCGAGAAGACGCCGTCCGTGACGATCAGGCATCCGCGGGTCTCCGGGACGCTCTGGAGCTGGCGTTCGAGGTCTTCCATGTCGGCGTGCTTGTACATCATCAGCTTGCCGAAGGAGAGGCGGCAGCCGTCGTAGATGGACGCGTGGTTTTCGCGGTCGCAGATCACGACGTCATGCAGCCCGACGAGTGCGGAGATGATGCCGAGGTTGGACTGGAATCCGGTCGAGAAGGTCGTGACGGCCTCCTTGCCGACGAAGTGCGCGAGTTCTTCCTCGAGCTCGATGTGCATCCTGAGGGTGCCGTTGAGGAAGCGGGAGCCGGAGCAGCCCGTGCCGTATTGTTCGAGCGCCTTGATGCCCGCCTCGATGACCTCGGGTTCGGTGGTCAGGCCGAGATAGTTGTTGGAGCCCAGCATGATCCGGCGCTTGCCCTCCATGATGACCTCGCAGTCCTGACGGGTCTCGAGCGCGTGGAAATACGGATAAATGCCTTTTTCCTTGGCTTCATCCACACGGGAACGTTTTCTGCACTTTTCAAAAAGATCGATCATATCGCATACCTCCGGGGAAGTTCAAAAGTCGGAACTAATAATATATCATCATTATACACTCCTCTCGGCGGTTTGTCAACAGATTCTCGAAATCTTAATACATCTTAATATCATATTCTGGCTACCGTTCGGCACGGACCACCGCCGGAACCGATCCGGTTCTCACGGAAGCCGCGGTTATGAAGAAATTTCGATAAAAAAACGCGGAAATTCTTGACTTTGTGTGTTCAGATTGCTATAATAGTCCCGACAGGGGACCTCCCCCGGGCCGCAGTCGCGCGGTCGAAGAGAGGCCGCAGATCCCGGTGCCGACCGTCCGGCGGGATGCGGACTTCTGAACAGACGGAGAAACGGAGCGAGATATGGCTACAACAAAGGTTGCGTTCATCGGCTGCGGCGGACGGAACGGCGCGCACGTGCAGAAATGCATGGAGAATCTGGACAACATCGAGTATGTCGGCTTCTGCGATATCGAGGAGGAACGGGCATACAAGTACGCGGACCGCGTGAAGGTCGATCCCGAGGGGAAGATCTTCCGCGACTATCGGGAAATGCTCGCGAACACCAAGCCGGACGCCATCTTCATGGCAGTTCCCCCGCATGTTCACGGCGAGATCGAACCCGCGATCATCGAAAAGGGCATTCCGTTCCTCATCGAGAAGCCGGTCGCCCTCGATCTCAATGTCGCGGAGCACATCGAATCCCTCATCAAGGCGAAGGATCTCATCACCGCGGCTGGCTTCCAGGACCGCTATCAGAACCTGACCCAGATCATGAAGGACTACATCAAGGACAAGAAGGTCGGCCTTGTCACCGGCGCATGGTACGGCGGCATTCCCGGCGTGTGGTGGTGGAGACGGATGGAAACCTCCGGCGGCCAGGTCGTCGAGCAGAACATCCATATCTTTGACCAGGCGCGCTATCTCTTCGGCGAACCGCTCTATGTCAACTGCGCAGGTGCGCGCGGCATCGTGGACGGCGACGAATACGGCGTTCCGGGCTACAACGTCCACGACTATTCCTCCGCGGTCATCAAGTTCAAGAGCGGCGTCATCTGCACCATCTTCACCGGCTGCTACACGAGAGGCGGCCCGGGTATGCAGAGCGGCATGAATATCTACTGCCAGGACGCGACGCTCGAATATGCGCTCCGCAGCTGGCTGAAAATCACCGACAAGGACGGCGTGCACGAATATCAGCGCGGCAAGGAGCAGACGGGCATCCAGGACGAGGCCTTCATCTACGCGGTCCGCACGGGCGACAGATCCCGGATCCTCGCGGATTACAGCGAAGCGGTCAAGTCTCTCCGCCTCACCCTCGCCTGCAACGAGTCCATCGAGACCGGCAAGACGATCTTCTTCTGAGCATCACAGATCCTATTCTGGGGGAGGAGCCGGACAAGTTCCTCCCCCGCATTCTGTTCCGAATAAGTTTACAAGGCGGACACGGGAAAGCGTGGCACCCCGATCCCGTTTGCGGTATCATGGGAGCAGAATTCGATTTGAGGGACATCCATGAAAAAGCTCTTGTTCATCATCAATCCCGTGACGGCGAAGACCGCGATCACCCCCGCGCTCATCGACATCCTCGACACCTTCGAGCGCGCGGGCTACGAGGTCACGACCCACGTCACGCAGTATAAGAACGACACACAGGAAACCGCGCGCGCCGTCGGCGAACAGGTCGACGTCATCGTCTGCGCGGGCGGCGACGGTACCCTCAACGAGACCGTCTCCGGCGTCATCGGATTTGCGAAAAAACCGAAGATCGGCTACATCCCCTCCGGCACGACGAACGACTTTGCCGTGAGCTGGGGGATCCCGCGCAAGCCCCTCGCGGCGGCGGAGAGGATCGCGGCGGGAGAAGCCGTCCCCATCGACGTCAATACCTTCTGCGGGCGGCCGTACATCTACGTCGCGGCGTTCGGCGCGTTCACCGAGGCATCCTACGCGACGCCGCAGCCCATGAAGCAGAGCCTCGGCTGGTCCGCGTACATCTTCGAGGGACTGAAAAGCCTGCCCTCCATCCGTCCGATCCGCATGAAGCTCACGTATGACGGCGGCGAAGCGGAAGGCGCGTTCCTCTACGGCATGATCTCGAACACCCGGCGCGTCGGCGGCTTCGATCTCAGGATGAAAGAGGAGATCAGCCCCTCGGACGGGCTCATGGAGGTCATCCTCATCCGGCAGCCGGACAATCCCGCCGACAACGGAAAAATGCTCGGCGCGGTCCTGATGCAGGATACTTCGAGCGAATACATCGTGTTCGCGCACACGAAACGCCTGATTTTTGAAGCCGAAGAACCCGTCTCATGGACGGTGGACGGCGAAAACGGCGGTGCGGTCCAAAGCGGCGAGATCGCCGTCATGGAGCACGCCATCGAACTCTTTCTCTGACGGTCAGGAGGACAACATGACGGATTTTGAAACGATCCCCGCATTCCCGGGCGGGACACCGATCGACGGAGTCTACGACGCGGGCCCGATGCTCGCGGACGATCAGAACGGCCCGACGGATGAAGACGCGAAAATGCGCTTCTATACCGGCGCGACGGATGAGGATATCGCGCGCTACGCCGGCATCCTCAAAGAAAACGGATTCCGCGGCGTCAAGGAAAACGAAAACGACGCCTATCACGCCGTGAGCGGCTCGAAGGGACAGACGAACGTCTATGCCTATCTCACGAAGGCGACGGGCACGGTGCGCCTGATCCGCGACGTCCCCGGCTTGTCCTATGAGTGCCTCAGCGGCGACCCCGAAGCCGACGGTGCCGAGGAGATCTGCCAGTACGCGCTCTACTACGACCCCGTGAACGGCCATTCTCCGACGACCACCAACTGCGGGATGTTCTATATCATCCGGCTCGCCGACCGTTCGCTTTTCCTGATCGACGGCGGCGACGAGCTCCAATGCTCCGAAGAGGCGCTCACGGGCATGTACCGCTTCCTGCGGGCATTCACGGGCGTGCCGGAAGGGGAGCGCATGAAGATCGCCGGCTGGTTCTTCACCCACGCGCACGGGGATCATGTCGCGGCGTGCATCCGCCTGCTCAGGACCTACCCCGACGCGTTCGACGTAGAACGGATCCTCTATAACTTCCCCTCGCACTTCACCGTCCGCCGCCGCTGCGACGAGGAGTCCTTCGTCCTGAAGGAGACTCTCCGCGAATTCGTCCCTCACGCGGCAGCCGTCAAGCTCCACAGCGGGATGCACTTTACGCTCGCCGGGACGGTGTTCGATGTCCTCTATACGCACGAGGACGCGATCCGCCCGGAGGCACCGGAGGAATATCCGTTCCGCGATTTCAACTGCACCTCCACCGTCCTGAGGATGACGACGAAGAGCGGCGAGGTCGTGATGTGGCTCGGCGACACGAACACCGAGACCGAAGCGCTCGTCGCAAAGACCGTTCCCGCATCGATGTGGAAATCCGACGTCGTACAGATCGCGCACCATTGCTTCAACTACCTCTCGACGCTCTACCCGATGATCGACGCGGACTATGCGATGCTCCCGAACAGCCATTACGGCGGACATACGGTCGAGAACGAACCGAAGCTCGCCGAGGTCGTCGCCTGCCTAGCCGATCCCGAAAACCTCTGGTACGAGGATCAGACGACCGTTTTCCGCTTCGAGGACGGCGCGTACCGTGTCGTGAAGACGCTCCCGCGCATCGGAGGAGAGCACGACGGGACCGATCTCTACGGGAACAGGAAATAAACGGCAAAACACCCGATCCCCCAAACGGAACCGGGTGTTTCTCTTTACTTTTTCTGAACCTTGTCGAATTCGGGGTTCCAGCCGTAGAAGTTCCGCGCGTCGAGCTGCTCCTGCACGATCCGCAAAGCGTCTCCGAACCGCTGGTAATGCACGATCTCGCGCTCCCGGAGGAACCGGATCGGATCGCACACGTCCGGATCGTCGATCAGACGGAGCAGGTTGTCGTATGTGACGCGGGCTTTCTGTTCCGCGGCGAGGTCTTCGTTGAGATCCGCGATGGCGTCGCCCTTCACGCCGATATACTTCATATCGAACGGCACGCCCGCCGCGGAAACCGGATAAACCCCGGTCGTGTGATCGACGAAGTACGTCGTGAACCCGGATTTCTCGATCTCCTCCGGCGTCAGGTTCTTGGTGAGCTGGGCGAGGATGGTCGCAACCATTTCGAGGTGGGCGAGCTCCTCCGTCCCGATGTCCGTGAGCATCCCCGTCACCTGACGGTACGGCATCGAGTACCGCTGGTTCAGATAGCGCATCGACGCGCCGAGTTCCCCGTCCGGTCCGCCGAGCTGGGAGATGATCAGCTGCGCGAGCTTCGGATCGGGCTTCTTGATGTTGATGGGGTATTCGAGCTTCTTTTCATAAATCCACATACAGCCGCCTCCTCCTCACGCTTCCCACGGGAACGGTTCCGTGACCCAGTCCCAGCCGTTCGACGTGTCCGCGCCGTAATAAGTCAGCGCGCCGTATTTCATCTCGTATTGCCTGACTGCTTCGTCGCGCATCCGGCTGTATTTCTCGAAATACCGGAGCGCTTTGCGGCACGAGGGATGGGCGTCGAGGTACAGGCCGGTCTCCGTCAGAACGAAGCAGCAGGCCTGGATCCGCTGCATCAGCTTTTGTCTTTCGTTCATATCCGCACCCCCGTCACCGTCTGCATCCCGGGCAGAAGGGGAAATCGAGCCCGGAGAAGAGCGTCCCCTGGCGAAGCGCCGCTTCCTCGTCCTCATAGATCCCGTCCCACTCCTGATCGGGGAAATATGCCATCGCGAGGGAATACCCCTGAAGGAATGTCCCGCCGCAGCAGCGATCCGCGTCCCCATGATCCGAGATCGGCATGGGCGTATCCGCGGCGTCGTTCGTCTCCGTGCGGACCGTGTTGTCCATCGCACGGCGTTCCCGTCTCGCGCGCCGCACGGAACTCCTTCTGTCCGGACGGCCTTCCGAGAAGGGACGGCTCACCGGACCGTCGGACGTCACCGATTCCGCCGCTTTTTCGAGCGCACCGGCGGGAACGGCGTTTCTCATATCCATCATCTTCTTTCGATCCTCCGTTTGTACTTGGAAGACACGGCGTCCGCGTCCTCACCTCCATGATATGCGCGCCGTCCGGTTTGGTCACGCTCTTGCATTTTTGCGCGCGGTGTGATATACTGTAGGCAGCAAAGAAAAGGAGCCGATCATGCAGAAGGTTGAGATATACACCGACGGCTCGTGCCTCCGCAATCCCGGACCGGGCGGATGGGGCGCGGTGCTCGTCTATAAGAAGATCGAAAAAGAAATGTCCGGCGGAGAACCGGACACGACAAACAACCGGATGGAGCTGACTGCGGCGATCGAAGCGCTGAAAGCTCTGAAAGCGCCCTGCGAGGTGACGCTGACCACGGACTCACGCTATCTCTGCGACGGGATGGGGAAGGGCTGGGCGGCCTCGTGGAAGGCGAGGGGCTGGAAGCGGTCCGACGGCTCGCCCGCGCTCAATCCCGCGCTCTGGGACGAGCTGCTCGCGCTCTGCGGCATCCACCGGGTCACCTTCGTCTGGGTGAAGGGGCATGCCGGGCATCCCTACAACCAGCGCTGCGATGAACTGGCCCAGGCCCGCGCGAGGGAATTCGATGCGGAAATGAATTCGGAAACCAAGGAGGAGGAATCATGAACCCGAACATTCTCTATTGCTATCTCGCCGTGATCTCGGTGATCGCCGTCATCTTCACCGTCGCGGATAAAGTCAAAGCAAAGCGCGGCGCTTGGCGGGTGCCGGAAAACACGCTGCTCTTGCTCTCCGCTCTCGGCGGATCCGTCGCCATGCTCGTGACGATGCTTTTGATCCGGCACAAGACCAAGCATCTCAAATTCATGCTCGGGATCCCGATCATCATCGTTTTGCAGATCCCCGTGCTCTGGTGGCTCCTCACCCGCGTTTTCGTCCGGTGACCCGGATGGGCTGCCCGTCGATGAGGATCACGCCATCGGGGACCGCTTCCATGTGATCGAGCGAATCGGCACAGACCGCGATGACTTCCGGCTGCTTCTCGAAGTTCAGCCGGAAGCTCTTTTTATAGACCGGGGAATGCGGCCCGAGGATCAGAACGTCCGCCCGGCTGACCGCTTCGAGGAGCGCGGGATCCCCCTCCCCGAACGACGAGGACGCGAGGACCGCACGGCACCCCGGGAGATCGATCTCGGCGCCGGAGACCGGATGGGACGAGCGCGAGAGAATCGCACGCGGGAAAACCGTCACCGGGATCCCGCAGAAGTCGTAGTCCCCGCCCGCCGGGATCCGGACGTCTTCGATGCCGTTTTCCGCGGCGAGCTCTTCGAGCGCCTCGCAGATCGCGCGTTCCTCGTCGGTCAGCGGCTCCGGGAGGACGAGCGTGCGCACGATCTGATGCTCCGAAAGCCGCCCGATATACTGGCTGTGCTTCTTGTGATAATGCGTCAGAACGACGGCATCGACCTCGGCGGCATGCAGACGGGACATCTCTTCGGTGAGCGGCGGGATCGAGGCGGACGAGCCGTCGCTCATGTCGCCGAAGAGGACGCGGTTTTCGGAGAGGACGACGAAGCTGTCGCGGATCCCACGGTTGAGATAAGTAAAGGCAACGTTGTCCCGCGCGGCGAGGCGGACGCCCCCGACGGTCACGAGAAACGCGGCGGTGAGCGAACAGGCCGCACAGAACGCGATCTTCTTGCCCCTCACCTGCAAAAACGGGAACGAGAGGAACAGCGCCGCCGCCGGGATCAGGAAGAAGAGCGCGAAGGAGTAGTTCACCGGGAGCACGACCGATCCCGCATGGGACAGGGATCCGGAGAGGGAAGCAAGAAGCCGGCAGCCGAACCCGAGGAGCGCGGCAAAGAGCGGCGTCGGAACGATGAGCGGCGAGAGAATCAGCATCGCGAGGGTGAGATACATGTACACCGTCACAAGCGGCACGAAGAGGAGATTTGCCGGGATCGAGAAGAGCGGGAGCTCGCCGAAGTACAGCCAGATCAGCGGCAGCGTGACGATGGACACCCACGCGGTGACGGCGATGAGCTCAAGCGGCCCCGTGAGAAAGCGCGCGCGGCTTCTGCGCAGTCCTTTGGTCGCGCGGCGGAAGAGGTTGTTCCGGTCCGCGGCGTAGAGCAGGCAGGCGTAGGTCGCGGCAAAGGAGAGCTGAAGCCCGCAGTCCGAAGCCGCAAAAGGATTGAGGAGCAGGATGAGAGCGCCCGAGACGGCGAAGGAATTGAGGCTGTTCGCGCGCCGGGTGAACAGGATGCCGAGCTGTACACAGAGATGCATGATCGCCGCACGGAGGACGGACGGGCTTCCGCCGGTCAGAAAGAGGAAAAAGAGGATGACGGCGATCGTGATGACCGCGCGCTTTCTGCGGTGGATCGGAAGACGGCGGAAGAAGGCGGTGAACAGGGAAATGAGGATCGAGAAGTGCGTCCCGCTCACGACGAGCAGGTGGGACACGCCGATCCGGCGGAAATCCCGCGTGAGGGTTTTCGGGACAAAATCGCGGTTCCCGAGCGTCAGCGCGGCGCCGAGCCCGCCCGCATCCCGTCCCGCATGGGCGACGAGGAAGGCGGTGAGCCGCTCGTTGATCGCCCGGAACAGCGCGCGGATGCTCACGATCCGGCGAAATCCCACGACGGCCGGCTCCCCCTCGGCGAGGAGAAAGATTCGGTCCGCGCGGTAATACCGGACGGCGTCGAAGGTCCCGCTGCCGAGCGAGGAGAGGGAAGAGTATGCGATCTCCCCCTCGACGATCGTGCCGTTTTCGAGACCGGAGAGCGAGGTCTCAAGGAAAACGCCCGTGCGCTTCGGCAGGCATTCCGACGAGAGGATTTCGGCGCGGTAGCGGGAGGCATAGACGGCGGTATAGTCGCATTCCGTGATCCTGAGCGTCGCGCGCTCCGTCCTCCCGGCAGCCGCTTCGATCTTCGCCGCACGGAAATCGTTCCAGCCGACCGACCAGACGCCAGCCGCGAGGATGGCTGCGAGCAAGAGAATCACGCCGCGGTGTGCCTTGCCGAAGAGGGCGGGGCGCAGAACGACGAGGGTCAGACAGAGGAGCACGAGCGTGAGGATCGCCATCCGGATCGGGAAGGTCCCGTAGGCAAAGAGACAGGAGGCGACAAAAAACGAGAAAAACATCGCGACGGTCGGGTACCGTTCGAGGAAATCCATGGTTGAGCCTCCTTCCGATCCTGCTTTGGGACCTATTGTACCACATCGGACGGAAAAAGTACAGAGAAACGAGCCATTTTATCGGATTTCTTCGATCATGGCCCATTCAAAGCAGATCTTCGAGTACGTCCGCGAGGGTGCACGGCGTGACCAGCCCGTCCGCGACCGCTTGAAACAGCCGCTGTGCCGCCGCGCGGTTCCGGCTGACGTCGTGGACCGTCGAGGTCTGGGCTCCGTCCACCGATTCGATCCGCACGGCGATGTCGTACGATTTTCCGCGCCGGAGCGGGATCTCTTCGAGCCGGTACGTCAGATGGTATCCCCCGGCGGCTGCGTCCCGAATGGCGATCGTCATGGTTTCTTCTCCTTTGCCGATTTTTGTTTTGCTCCCATTATACCACGCGTTTTCCGTCGAAGATGAAGCGGAAGCCTCGAAATGATAAGTTTGGTAAAGCAAATGGTCGGACTCCTGTAAATTGCGGTCCGCGCGGCAAAGCGGCACAAGATACGGAATCCGTTCACGGGATAAACGAAAAAATTTTTTGAAATCTGGTGAAAATTCTTGTTTTCCCGGAACAATATTGCTATAATAGAGCTGTCGGCACCCGGAATGAACGGGGACGGAATCACAATGACGGAGGTACACTATGCTTTTACAAAGCGGTGACAGAATCGTATTCACCGGCGACTCCACCACCGACGCCGGACGGGGAAGACCCGTGGGCGAAGGACTCCACGCGGGCGTGGGCGACGGCTATGTGCGTCAGATCGAAAACATCCTGAACGTCGTCTATCCCGACTGGACGCTCTGGATCTCCAACACCGGCAACAGCGGCGACACGAGCCGTTCGCTGAAAGCGAGATGGCAGAACGACGTCATCAACCTGAAACCCGACTGGGTCAGCGTGATGATCGGCATCAACGATATCTGGCGGCAGTTCGACTCGCCCGGTGTCCTGTCCAGCCATGTCTATCTCGAAGAATACCGGAGCAATCTCGGCGAGATGATGGAACGCACGCTCCCCGTCGTCAAGGGCGTGATCCTCATGTCTCCCTATTATATGGAACCCTGCCGCGAGGACCGGATGCGCGCGCTGACCGATCAGTACATCCGCGTCTGCGAGGAGACCGCAAAGAAGTATTCCTGCCACTACGTCAACACGCAGGCGGCGTTCGACGAGTATCTGCAGTACCGCCACTCCTCCTACATCTCGTGGGACCGCGTGCACCCCGGACACATCGGCTCCCTCCTCATCGCACGGGAATTCATCAAGGCTATCGGCATCGACCGTTCGTTCCTCTGATCGGACGGTATGGAAGAGAGGACACCAATGATTCAGTTCAGCTGCTGCATCCCCGGCGGATCCCTGATGCCGGAGGGCGTGCGCGAAGTTCCCGATTCCCCCGCCGGACAGATCGTCGAGAAATGCCGGTATCTGCTCTCCCTCGGCTATGACAGAACGGAATGCGCGGGCGGCATGCTCTGCGGGCTCTCGCCGGAAGACCTCGACTACCTTGTCGCGGAAAACGAGAAGAGCTCCCTCGGGCTCGTCGCGGTCAACAGCCTCTTCCCATGGGAGTACCGCCTCTCCGACCCGCACGCGGATCACACGCCGTACTACGAACGCGCCGTGAAGCTCTTCACGATCATGCAGAAGCTCCGCATCCCCTACGCGGTTTTCGGCAGCGGCGGCGCGCGTTCCCTGCGCGGAAACACGATCGACGGATACAACACGCTGCGCATCTGGCTGAACGAGATCGCCCGGGCAGCGGCGGATCGCGGCGTGACCATCGTGATCGAGCCTCTGCGCAAGGCCGAGACCGACGTGTTCGTCACGGTCCCGGAATCCGGCGAGGCTGTCCGCGCGATGGGCAACGACCATATCCTTTTGCTCATGGACGTCTTCCACATGGCAGAGGAGCACACGGATCTCTCCTGTGTCCGGGATTATATCGACATCGTCCGGCACTGTCACATCGCCGAAGCTCCGAAGCGCTCCGCCCCGGGCTCCGAGGACAGCGCCGATCTCTCCTACAACCGCCGCTTCGCCGCCGAGCTCATCAAAGGCGGGTACCGGGGCGCGGTCTCGATCGAATGCGGCTTCAAGGATTTCAAGGCCGAAGCCGTCTCCTCGCTCGCTTATCTCAAAGAGATCTTCGCCGAGGCGGAAACCGTGACCGTGACACCCGCGCGCGATCTGATCGAGGAGCCGGTCTATCTGAAGCCGGAGCACGGGACCGTTCCCGCCGACATTACCTCGGCCTCCGCGAATGGCAAAACCTATCCCGCTTCACCGTGGAAGGACGGCGTGCTCGTCATCCTCACGGCGAAGAAGGGCGAGACTGTCACGCTCACCCTCGGACGCGAGCCGGTCGGACAGGCTCCGACGCTGGAACTCGCCGAGCATCCACAGTACGGCCGCAAAATCGGAACGGTCGACGTGAAGCTCGACGGCAGACTCTTCGGATCGTATGTCCGCTTCGGATTCGACAAGCCCTTCTTCGGTCCCGTCGCGGACGACGCCGGGCATGTTTTCACGCGCGTGGACCCGGATACGCGGGAGCATCCGCATCAGCGGTCCGTTTTCATCGGCGTGGGAGACGTGAACGGCGTGGACTGCTGGAATGAAACGCCCGGTCACGGCTGCGTGCGGAATCTGCTTGTCGAAAAGATGACCGAGACCGCAGCTTACGCCTCCTTCACGGTCAGGAACGACTGGACCGACGCGGAAGGGAGATCGCTCGTCTCGGAGGAATCGACCTATACCGTCTATAACCAGTCCGACGCCTGCCGCGCGCTCGATCTGACCGTTACCTTCCGGGCGACGGACGGCGACGTGACCTTCGGCCCGACGAAGGAAGCGGGACCGCTCGGCATTCGGCTCCGGGACGAGCTGCGTGCGGACATCGGCGCCGGTCAGCTCACGAATTCCTGGGGCGGCGTCGGCGAGGGCGAATGCTGGGGGCACGCCGCCGCATGGTGCGACTATTACGGCGAACCGGACGGCATCGGCCCGATGGGCGTCACCGTATTTGGCTGCGAAACGAACGAACGCTTCCCGACGGCGTGGCACATCCGGGCTTACGGTCTCTTTGCGGCGAACAACCTCTATTTCAAGGGCGGGCTGACGATCAGGGCGGGTGAGTCGCTGACCTACCGCTTCCGCATCCTCTTCCGCCGTCGTCCGATGAGCCGGGACGAGATCTCCGACCGCTTCGTGCTCTTCACGCTCTGCCCGCTTGACTGACGCCGATGATGAAAAGAAACGTCGCAATCCTCGCCGTCCTCTGGATCGCCATCGCCGCGGTCTGGTACGCCGGTTTCCGCTGGGAGAGCTGGATCGCCGCCCCGGAAATCGCGGACCGCGCAGCTGACACGCCGGACGGTGAGCCCGTGATCTATGTCATCCCCGAAGCGGACGACCATCCGGACGAAGAGGTGAGCCGCGTGCTCCCAGAAGCGCCTCCGACGGAGGAAGTCCTCGAGATCCGGGATGAACCCGAGGCGGGGACCGTCTATGTCGTCAACACGAAGACGAAGAAGATCCATCTGCCGACCTGCTCGTCCGTCGGGGACATCAAACCGGAGAACCGCTCCGAATCTGACGATCCCGATGCGCTGATCGCCGAAGGATACGTGTGGTGCAAAAAGTGTCACGGATAACAGCAAAAAACGCAGAGGCAAGCGATGCTTCTGCGTTTTCGTTTAGCGCGCCGGGATCCGTCCCCTATGAGAGGACTTGAATGGCTTCTTCCAAGCATACGTTTTTCTTCTCCGCATCCCAGCCGGTTCCCGCGCGGCAGACGGCGTACCGGTACCCGGGCAGATCGTCCCAGTCGACGAAGCCGTAGTCCTCTGCCGTGCCGCCGCAAAGGACGCGGATCGGAGGCCCGAGCTCGATGCAGAAGGAAGCGGGATTCCGCGCGAGCCCTTCGCCCAGCGCCTTCATATAGCTCTCCTTGAGCGTCCAGTACCGGGTGAACAGCGCGTCCCGCTCCGCCTCGTCCGCTGAGGCAAAGCGCTCGGCTTCCTCCGCCGTGAGCACATGGCGCGGCAGACGCGGATGGACGGGCCGGATCATTTCGATGTCGCATCCGATCTCGGCGTCCGATACCGCGGCCATGACATACTCCCCGGCATGAGAGAGATTGAAGAAGAACCCGGGCGCGTCAGTCAGATACGGCTTGCCGTTCTTGCCGTAGGCGTACCGCAGGGGCGTGCCGCTCATCCCGGCTTCCAGGAGTGCGACCCGCAGCAGCGCTTCCGCGCCGAGGGACAGACGCCTGCCGCCCGCGAACCGGAACCGGTCAGCCTTTTTTCGCCGCTCCTCCGATGCCAGGGAACGGAGTTGTCCATACAGCGCCTCGTCCTCGAGCGGCCTGACGGAGGCAAGATATACGCTTGTTTTCATCGTTTTCGGTCGTGTCTGCCTTTCTTCGTGTCCGGGACTGCGAATATACTTTTTATTTAGTTTATCGCAGGTCCCGTCGGATTTCAAGGAGGAATTTGTTAAAAACGAGTTGTTTTCTGCGGGATCCCGCCGGATGGGTGCGATTTCTTCCTCGGCTGGGAGCATTTTCACAAAAGGATTGTATTTTCACTTTTTTTGTGTTATAATACAGCCGGAAGTGATGATACAGCTGATAGGACCTCGGAAAGGGGATGATACTGTGAATCGATTTCTCCGCGGGATGCTGACCGCCGCGCTCGCCATGCCGCTCATGCTGACGGTGCCCGGTGTGTCCGCCGCGACGCCGCAGCTTTCGACCGACAAGACGGTCTACGAAGAGGGCGAGGAGATCCTCGTCACCGCGTACGGCTCGGGGAAGGACTGGGTCGGCATCTATGCGCGCGGCGAGACCCCCGGCTCCCCCGCCTCGATCTACTGGTACTATGTGGCCGAGGACGCGGAGCCCGGCGATCCCGTCAGCATCAGAAAGACCCGGAGCAACAACCGGGTGGAATACGCGTCCCTTCCTGGCGGCGCTTATACCGTTTTCCTTCTCCTGAACGACGGATACACTGTCGCGGATTCCGTGGACATCACCGTCATGCCGGCGGCGGAAAAACGGCTCCGCGTCTCCTCCGAACCGGTCTATGAGGGCAATCCGCCCCGGGTGACGGCGTTCGGCTTCGGCGGCGAGCTGCTCGGGATCTGGCACGCGGACGACGATCCGAAACAGACGGACCCCATCTGGTCCTCCGTCCTGTCCGCCGAGGACAACGGGAACGAGATCGTGCTCAAGACGGGCACGCTTGAGCCGGGGGACTACACCGTCGGACTTTACCCGGCTGAGGGATTCTCATCCGATGCGATCGCGTCCGGATCCTTCACCGTGACGAAGACGGAGGTCCCGGATCCCGTCGCATCGATAACTTACCGGGCAGACCGCGCGTCGGAAGGACTGGCGGGAGGCGTCGTCACGATCACCCCGGCCAAAACGGGCGCCGCCGCGGAGGACATCCTCCTCTGGTGGGGCCGGAACGGGAAACCGCTCGACGGCTATGCCCGCCTGACGAGAGCCCACGCGTCAGCCGATCCCATGGAGATCACGCTCCCGACGTATCTCACCATTCCCGAAGGAGCTGATGGGATCCTCGCCTGCGCGTCGAACCGCTTCGGAATCTCGGATTACGCGTTCGCACCTCTGCCCGACGACGCGAAGCCGTACCGGACGGAGAACGTGAAGCTGCGGTTCCAGGTGTCGAGCGACTGGCACGTCACCGACGATCCGAACCACGACCACAACCGCCACCTCGGCATGATGCTCGACGATACCGCGGCGATCTGCCCGGACTGCGCGGCGATCATCGCGGTCGGCGACATCGCGGATCACGGCAGCGAATCCGAGTACAAACGTGTCAAAGAGATCATCGGCGAACGCAATTCCGTTCCCCCGGTCCACTATGTCATCGGCAACCACGACGTTTCGATGGGGAAGGGCTACAAGAAGCAGCTCGAAATCTTCAACGAATTCTCCGGGAACGACGAAGCGTACTACGACCTCTGGATCGAAGGATATCACTTCATTTTCCTCGCTCTCGGCAGCGAAGGCGCACCCCTTCCGATCCCGGAAAAGGAACTGAAATGGCTCGACAGCGTGCTCGATGAGGACGCCTCCCCGGAGAAGCCGATCTTCGTCTTCTGCCACGAGTCCATCATGGACACGGTCGCCGGAAGCACGCAGGAGGAGGGCTGGTGGGGCATCTCGAACGGGGACAAGGTCGCCGCGATCTTCTCGGAATACCCGCAGACGGTGTTCTTCAACGGACACAGTCATTGGGAAATGGACTCGAAGAACGAGATGTTCGCGGGCGACGGGAAACGGACCTTCGCCGCGTTCAACACCTCCTCGGTCGGGTATCTCTGGACCGGGTACAACGTCGTCCCCGGCGAATACCTCTATGGCTCGGAAGGCCTCTTCGTCGAGGTCTCCGACAACGCACTCACGGTCCGCGGCCGCGATTTCGTGAACGGCCTGTGGTCGGCATCCGCGCAGTTTGCCGTGCCGGGCGCGTGGGAGAACGTGAAGACGGCCGCACCGGAAGAATCTGCCCCGCCTGCTCCCGCGCAGGAGGCCGATGACGCTCTCGAACCCGACGCCGGTCAGACGGCTGCGGGCGGATGCTCCTCTGCCATGGGTGCCGCAGCGGTGATCCCGATTGTCTCGGCTGCCGCTCTCAGCCTGCGCAGAAAGAAAAAGGATGACCCCGAATCAACATAAAATCCATGACAATCAGAAAGGACGGTATCTCATGAAAAAGCACACCATGCGAATCCTGGCGATCCTCTTTGCGGCGGTGATCGCGGTCTGCCTGGCCGTCACCGCCTCTGCCGCGGAAAAGTCACTCTCCCTGCCGAAGACGGTCTACAACCAGAACGAAGACATTCTCGTCACGGCGGTCGGCGAGGGCAACGACTGGGTCGGCATCTACGCGCGCGGCGAGACCCCCGGCAATCCCGCTTCGATCTACTGGTACTATGTCGCGCAGGACGCGGAGCCCGGCGAGCCCGTGGATATCCGTCTCCAGCGCAGCAACAACCGCGCCGAATACGACGAGCTTCCTCCCGGCGAATACACGGTCTGGCTGCTCCTCGACGACGGCTACGAACCCTTCGACTCCATCGACATTACGATCGTCCCGACGCTTGAACTCGACAAGTTTTCCTACAAGGAAGGCGACGATATCCTCGTGACCGCCAACGGCGAAGGGAAGGACTGGGTCGGCCTGTATCTGAAGGGCGAAGTCCCGGGCGGCGGACCCTCGTCGATCTACTGGTACTACGTCGCGGAAGGTCACACCCCGCTCGAACAGGTGAACATCAAGACCGGGACCCACAACGCGGACCGCAGCGATCTCGCGGATCTCCCGGCCGGGGACTACACCATGTTCCTGCTCGCGAACGACGGCTATGACGTGATCGACTCCGTCGACTTCACCATCAAGGAAGTCAAGAAGGAGGAGCCGAAGCCCGCGGAAGAACCTGCTCCCGAAGCGACGGAACCGGCAGCGGCCGAGCCCGAACCGACGGATGCTCCGGCGGAAACGCCCGATGCGCCGGCCGGCGGCTCTGCGGCTAAACCGGCGGAAGGGAAGACGGCGAAATCCGGCTGCGGCTCGTTCCTCGGCGGCGGAATGATCGTCCTCGTGACTGTCCTCGGCTCCGCGTGGATCGTGAAGAGAAAGTAAATCCGAACAGCGCACAGAAAAAAGGGTGCCGGTCAAAAGCCGACGCCCTTTTTGCATGGGGGAATCGCTTATTCGTCCCGCAGGACCTTCGTGACCATTTCGAGGTTCTGGATGATCTCGAGGTGCTGCGGACATTTCTCCTCGCACGCGCCGCACTGGATGCAGTCGTCGAAGGTGAGGCCGCCGTTTCGGATGTAATCCTTCATCATCCACTTCGCGTGGTCCTTAAGCCCGTAGACGTTGTAATATGTGTACATCTCGAAGATGCGCGGGATGTCGATGCCCACCGTGCAGGGCTGGCAGTAGCGGCATCCGGTGCAGTAGAGCTCGGAGAACTTCTTGATCTCTTCCATCGCGTGACCGAGCTGCTGCCATTCCTCCTCGGAGAACGCCGTGTCGTCGGACGCGACCTTGACGTTTTTCTGGACCATGTCGAGCGTCTGCATCCCGGAGAGGGCGCAGTTGAGGGAAGGATTGCCGAGCACGAACTTGAAGGCGAGCTCATACGTCGCGATCGAGGATTTGCCCGTGAGCTTCGCGTAGAGATCGGTGGGAGCCGCGAGACGTCCGCCGCCGACCGGTCCCATCGCGACGGTGCCGAGTCCTTTTTCGTGGACGTACGCCATCATTTCCTCATTGGAGCGGTCGAGCAGATTGTACTGGCAGAGCATCGATTCCATCGGGATGCCCAGCGATTCCGCGGTGTCGACGATGTGCCGGATCGCCTTCGGATCGTCGTGGAAAGAGAACGAAATGTGCCGGATGAGGCCCTCTTCCTTCGCCTTCGCCGCCTCTTCGAGAAGTCCTTCCTTCACGATGATGTCGTCGAACGCGCCGCGGTTGATGCCCCAGAAATGGTAGAAATCGATGTGGTCCATATCGAGGTGTGAAAGGGAGGATTCGAGCCTCTTGCGGTAGCCGTCCCGTCCCATGCCGCCGTCCAGCGGGCACTTCGTCGAGATGAGGACCTTGTCGCGGAAGCTCTTGACCGCCTTGCCGAGCGCCGCCTCGCTGTGCTGACTGCAATAGCCGGGTGCGGTGTCGAAGTAGTTCACGCCGTTTTCGTAGGCATAGGTGATCATCTCGTCGACCTTGTCCTGATCGACGAAGCTCTTTCCGTCCTTTTCATATTCCGGGAAACGCATGCAGCCGAAGCCGAGCGCGGAGATCTTTTCGCCGGTTTTGCCGAATTCACGGTAGTTCATGGTGGATTCCTTTCTCGGGTATGATTTGTATCCGAGCCCATTATATCACATGTTTTTCTCAAATGGAAGAGGATTCGGGAATTTTTTAATTGCTTAGGCCTCTTTTATAATAATGAGCACCTTTCGTCAGGTCCG
>JAFPWV010000186.1 GCA_017412675.1 Clostridia bacterium | reverse complement strand
CTCTCCTGAAAAAAGGAAAGGTACGGCAGCCTTTTTCCGTTTTGAAGCCGGGTTCCGGGTGCGGTCATGCCGCCGGCGTGCCTTGTCATTCCGAAGAAGACGTCCCGAGATGCCTGATGGGGGAATCGCTCCTCGGAGTGACAAGCTGTCGTCGGACAGAGAAGGCAGCCGGCGCCGGTTTTGTGTTGGCAGCAGCGCCTTGATTTGACGGCATCGGCGCGTCACGGCTTGAATCGCAGAATCGTGACGGAATCGCCGGGGAAGGTGTACGCGGTCTGTTCACCGGCGGGGAGTTCAAAGACGACCGGCTTCACGGCGTCCGGGTTATCGAAGGTGTTCTCGGCGTCCGGCGCGGCGCAGAGCTGTTCGGCGATGCAGCGGGAGCAGGTAAGAGGAATGACCGCGTCGACCGGCTCTTCCCGCACGTTGACCGCTTTGAGGATCACGTCGCCGGACCTCTCATCGACGCTCGCCGCGAGATACAGCGGTTTCAGCCGGATCGGTTTGACGTCGGTTTCGTTCAGGATCTCCCCGTCGACGAACGAGGTGATCGTCCGGCCTCGCACGGAGAGCGTCAGGCGGATGTCGCGGCCGTCCTCGACGGAGAAATTGCTCTGCGTGAGACAGCTTCCGCCGTATTTCCGCCGGTGTCCGATGCCGGAATCGGAATTCTGCCAGCCGCCGACCGTCCAGTCGAAGAACTCCCCGTCCTCCCCTTCGCCGAAGCGGATCGCGATCCCCCGGTGCCCGCCGATGCGCCGCATGGTCAGGGACAGCGTGAAATCCCCCGCTGCGTCGCCGATCGGCAGGGTGTCACGGCCGCCGAGGGTAGTGTCGGGCAGCTTCGTTTCGCCGTCCGGGGTCGAGAGGACAATGTCCGAGAGGCGCACGTCCGTCTCGTCGGCGAAGACGGTGATCTTCCCGCCCATGTCGAGCGCCTCCTCCGGGAGCGGGTCGTTTCCCACCGCCTCGAAGGGAATGGAGCAGTCGCCCTGATGCCGCATGAACATGCTCTGCACATGGTAGTTCGCGGTCTTCAGAATCCGGCGGTTGTCGAACCAGAGCATGTCCGGCTGCCAGTTGACGTATTCGGCGTGGCAGAGCATCGGAGCGTAACAGGCGAGCGCGACGGCCGGGGCACTCTGGAGGCCCGTCATGTAGGCCGCCTCCGCGAGGGCATTGCGCATCCGGTTCCCCCAGGAGGCGTATTCCCCGAGAAAGACCTTCGGACCGTCCGCCGGATAGTCCCGATAGTGATCGGCGTGGGCGAGGAACCACTCCGGGCTCTGATAGTAGTGTTCGTCCACATAGTCCAGTTTTTGTTCCCGCGCGTATGCCCAGCCCATGTCATACGGCTTTCCGCCGCACACCGGACCTGCTGTCCCGATCAGCTCGACGGTCGGGTCTTTTTTCCGGATCGCCTCGGCGAAGCGCGCCATGTTCCGGTGGAAGCGCTCGTAGATCTCCTCGTTCCCGACGGCGAGATAGCGGAGGCGGAAGGGCGCGGGGTGACCCATCTCGCAGCGGACCCGGCCCCATTCCGTCTCCGGTCCGCCCTTCGCAAAGTCGATCAGATCGACGGCGTCCTGAACGTACCGTTCGAACAGCTCTCCCTCGGCGAAGCGCAGATGGTGCGTGTCCATGCCCGCGTTCACGACGGGGAGCGGCTCGCAGCCCATGTCCTCGCAGAACCGGAAATACTCGAAGAACCCGAGCCCCATCGTCTGGTGGTAGTGCCAGTTGTTGCGGCGTGCCGGGCGGTTTTCCACGGGCCCGACGGTGCGCTTCCAGTTGTAGATCCCGTCCCGCGCGTCCGGATCGAGCGTCCCGTCGTGCGTCAGACAGCCGCCGGGGAAGCGCAGGAACTTGGGCTTCATCTCCGCGAGCGCCTCGGCAAGATCCCGCCGCAGACCGTTTTCTTCGCTCTTGTAGGTGTCGAGGGGCATGAGGGAGACGGTTGCGAGGCGGAACGTCCCTCCGGCCGGCGCGAGGATGCGCAGCTCGGCCCTGTCGACCGTCTCCTCCGGCATGAGGATCGCTTCGTATCTGCTCCACGCGGGACCGACGGTAAATGTTGTCTCGGATCCGCAGAGCTCGGCGCGGAGGCGGAGATCGGCGTCCGCTTTTGCCCACAGGACGAGGCGGCAGCGCTCCCCGGCTTCCGCGAACATTCCGCTGCCCCAGCCGGTATTGGCGATCCCCGCGCCCACCCCGGCCCGGATCACGGCGACGTGCGGATTGTTCGGAAACGGCGCGTCATCCGCCTGTGTGACCTCGACCGCCGCCTCTCCGACCGTCTTCCACCCGGTCAGCGCGTGATAATCCGGGCGGTCCGCCGGGTCGAACTCGAAGTCCCGGTTTTGGATCCGTTCGGCGTATAGCCCCCCGTCTGCCGCGTGGTTCAGATCCTCGAAAAACAGTCCGAACAGATTGCCGAGCGGCTTGCCCTTTTGTTCGGGATACAGCTTGATATGCATGAAAATGCCTCCTCACGTTCTCGTCTTCATTCGGACAGCGAAACGGCGACCGCCTCGAAGTTTGCGCGGATCCCGATTTCGAGCTCTCCGTCGCCCGTCAGCCGGATGTCGTTGTTCTCGCTCGTGAGCACCGCGTCGATTTTGGCGGCCCGGACCGGGATCCGTACCTTCTCAGGCAGCGCACCCGCGAAGGTGTGCAGCACGACGAGGGTCCGACCCGTCTTTTTCTCCGTCCGCACCACCGCTTGCCACCCCTCGGGATGGGCAAAGCCGTCGAAAACTTCCCCATAAAACGCGGATTTGCCGTTCCGGATGACCGGGGAGACGTCCCGGTAGAACGAAATCGCTTTATCCACCGTCTCCCATTGCGCCGCGGAGAGATCGAAGATGTCACCGGAGAGGCACATCACGCCGAGGAAGGTGTTGACGAGGGAATAGTGGATCCGCCGGATGCTGTCGGTTTTACGCAGAACGGCCCAGATCTGGCTCTGCTCGGGGCGGATCAGGCGGTGCAGGTGCGCGGCGATGATCGGGATGTGGACGCATTCGTGCGCGTCGGAGAAGGAGGCGTAGTCCGAGAGCGCCATCATCGACGGTTCGAGCCGGTGACCGCCGGAGGAGCAGTTTTCGATCTGAATGCCCGGTACCTCCCGCCGGATCGCCCGCCAGAAGTCCTGCGCCGCCAGCTGATTCTGCCGCAGCCCTTCGCCGAGCGTGTCTCCGCCCGGATCGTCGCAGCCGAGCCCGATCGTGTCGTTGTAGTCGACCTTGAGATAGCCGAAGCCGTTGTCCCGCAGGAACCGGATCACCCGCTCGCGGAGGTATTCCTGCACCTCCGGCTTGCGGAAATCGAAATACATCCGCCCGGTGTTGACGGGGAACCCGTTCCGGTGGAGCAGCCAGTCCGGATGGTCTTTTGCGACCTCGCTGCTCGCCGTCGTATTCTCCATCTCGAACCAGATGCCCGGACGCATCCCGGCCTCCCGGATGATCTCGGCGGCTTTTGCGATCCCGTTCGGGAATTTCGCCTCCGATACATCCCAGTCGCCGACCGTGGCCCACCACGCCGTCTTGCCGTACCAGCCCGCGTCGATCACGAAGGTGTCGATCCCGTGGCCCCTCAGCGCGTCGACGCATTTCTTCACGTTTTCTTCGGTGGGATTGCCCCAGGTCGTGCAGTATTCGTTGAAGAGCACGGCGAGCGGCGCGTCCGTTCTTCCCGCGGGCGTGGAGAAGAGATCCTGCAGCCGCTGGGAGACGGGGTCGAGGCCGCCGATCCCGACGGTCAGATAGGCGGAGGGCGTCTCGAAGCGCTCTCCCGGCTTCACGGTCTTCGACCACTGCCCGGTCTCATAGTCCGCGAGGCCGCCCGTGAGACAGAGCTCGTCCCGCTGCCGCCGCGCCTCCATCTGCCACGAGGACGGACACGCGATCTGCGCCGCCCACGTCACGCCCGCCTCCCGGTCCTCCGCGGCAATGAAGGGAAAATAATGCCGCACGGGCATGGAACCGATCTGCGAAAACTTCTCGCACCGCATTCCGTTCCCGGACCACGAGGGCTCGAGGTGATAGTCGATGAGGGAACCGGATTCGACCTTTCCCTCCGCGCTCCACCAGCTCCGGGCGCGGTGGAGAAGCATCCGGTCCGTCGAACGGGTATCGCCGAAGGGCGTCAGCATCCCGAAGGAAAAGCTCGAGAGGGATTCGAGCACGGCGGGCTTATCCGATCCGTTTTCAAAGACGGTCTTCACGGCGAACGCGCGGTCCCCGGCCCGGTGGGTCAGAATGTGGATCACGGCGTATCCCCGGCCGTCCTCCATGCGGGTCTCGATCACGGTGACGCCGTCTTTTTCCCGCACGGTCTGGTCTTTGAACTCCATCCCGTACGTCGACGACGCGCCGGAGGTGGTGAGACCGCTCGCATACCCGGAGGGCAGACCGTCCCCGCGGATGTAAAGCTCGACAAGCGGCTCGAGTTCATGGGACGCGGGATCGGCCCGTTCGGCGAGGGCGGCGGGGACAAAGCTCAGCCCGACATGCCCTCCCTCGTCCGTGAAGTAGGAGACGGCCATATCGCCGAGGGTACAGCATTTCAGAAGATTCAGCTTTTTCATGTTCGGATCCTCCTCCGTGATCGTTTCAATGGTTTTCCGGTTCGCGCGTTTTGGCGCCGGGATGAAAGACGCGGGCTCAACCCGATCTACACGGCCATTATACCACGATTCTGTCACAAATCCGAGCCCCAAAGTGTAAAAAAACCATGATCTCTTGCTCTTGGCCGCATTTTGTGATATAATCAGGCAGAACCCCGCCCGCTCGGCCCCCGGAAGCGATGATCGCACTCCCCGGGATCCGGCAGGCATCCATACGAACAGTTTTCCGGGAACAGGGAAAGGAGAGAACAGGATGAACCTTACCGATACCTATACGTTGTCGAACGGAGTGCAGATCCCCATCGTGGGATTCGGCACCTGGCAGTCTCCGGACGGCGAGATCGCGCAGAACGCAGTACGCGTCGCGCTGGAAAGCGGCTACCGCCACATCGATACCGCAGCCGCCTACGGAAACGAGGAAAGCGTGGGCGCGGGCATCCGCTTGTCCGGCGTCAGGCGCGAAGACATCTTCCTCACCACCAAGCACTGGATCACGGACCGCGGCTATGAAAAGACGATCGCGGCCTGTGAGGAATCCCTTCGGAGGCTCGGCACGGATTACATCGATCTATATCTGATCCATTGGCCGTGCGTGGAGAAGATCCGTGCGGACTGGGCTGAAATCAACCTGTCCACATGGCGCGGCTTTGAAAAGCTGTACCGGGACGGAAAGGTCCGCGCCATCGGGGTGAGCAACTTCCTCGAAAAGCAGCTGGCTCCCCTGATCGAAGCCGCCGAGGTCAAGCCCATGGTCAACCAGATCGAATTCCATCCGGGCTATACCCAGCCGGAGACGGCGGCGTATTCCCGAAAGCAGGGGATGATCGTGGAGGCATGGAGCCCGCTCGGATGCGGGACGGTGCTGGGCGACCCGGTCGTGAATGCCATCGCCGAAGCGCACGGGAAGACCGCTGCCCATGTGTGCATCCGGTACGCCATCCAGAAGAACGCGCTGCCGCTCCCGAAGTCCGTGACGCCTTCGAGGATCCTCGACAACACGAAGGTGTTCGATTTTTCGCTGACGGACGAGGAGATGTCGCGCCTTGACGCCATGACGCGCACCGGGTACAGCGGATTCTATCCCGACGACGCGCCCGCGGACGCGCTTTGATGCCGGACAGGACGGCGGCTTCCTCATCATATGAGTGCGGCCGCCGTCTTTGATTTTCCATTCCCGCTGGACGGTCATTGCCGTTTCGTTCGCAATGGTTTTTCAAATCCCCAGCTTCGGACGTGCGCGCGGACTCCCCTCATGTTATTTTTTACTTGTAGTCCGGATCCCGAACAAACCCATTCTGAATTCTTAATTCTTCATTCTGAATCCTTCCGCATTATCTCCCCTTTTGATCACAATTTCAGGCATAAAAAAGGCCTCCGAAATCGCCGGAAGCCTTGTTATGTTGAATCGATTCTCTTCTGCAGCACCAACGCCGTTTTGCCAGTTATTTGCCAACAGGATGATAACACAATAGAAACGAGTTTGTCGGGCCCGTTTATGGGAAACGGAATACCGCGGCGAAAGCATCCGCCCGATCCGGCCCGGGAGCTCCGTTCACCACCAGAACGCGGGGGAGCGGTTCAGCTTGTATGTCGTCGGCATGGCGGAGGACTCCCGCCACATGATGTTCCGCAGCCCGATCTGATGCAGGAATTCCCGGGCTCCTTCCTCGTCGGGCTTGACCATCAGCTTCACGCATTCCCATTGCAGCCGGGAACGCTGCACGTCGTCGAGCCGGTCTCCCGCCAGCGCTTCGGCCTTGTCCCAGTACCCGTCGAAGATTTCGGTCATTTCCCCGATCTTCGATTTGCGGATGACCTCGGTGAGAGGCTGCCAGATGTTCATGTGCTTGTTTTCGGCCTCGGCGCAGAACCAGTCGATGTAGGCTCGGATTCCCTCCCAGCCCTCTCCGTAATACGCGGCGAGGAATTCGTCCATGCGGCGGGAGTACTCCTCCTCCGTCATCATCGGGTCCATCATCAGCCTGGCGAGCAGGTAGCAGCGCAGCTCGCCGAATTCGCCCGACTTCGGGGAATCGTAGTTGCCCTCGGGGTACATCCCCTTCACGCCGTGCTCCGCGAAGAAGCGCATGTTCTCGCGCAGGACACGGAAGTTCGGGAAGGTCTGGACGTAGAAATGGAAGCAGGTGGTGTAATCCCAGATGTAGATGCGGTCGCAGATCTTGCTCCACGCCACGATGTCCTCGGCGAACTTTTTGTTCTCCGGGCAGGTCGGATCGTTCAATGGATGGCTGAAGCAGCATTCGATGGAGCAGAGGCGGATGCAGACGTTGTCGCGGGGCTTTGTGATCTTCGGGGCCTGCCGCGTGTGCTGATAGGCGAGCGTGTCGATGATCACGTCGGGATAGTCGTCCTCGATGTCCTCCGCCACCGCGTTGATGAAGCGGAGCAGGGAACCCATGTGGCTGCCCTCCTCCCGGTCGATCGCGCGGCACTTTTCGCAGGTGCAGAAGTTCATGTTGTCGTTCTGCGAGACGGAGACGATGGTGATCGAGGGATCGCTTTGGAGCAGGGCCCGCACGGAGGCGATCGTCTTCTCGAGGATCTTCGGATCGGAGAAGCAGGGCTGCGTCTCCCGCGAGGTCCCGGTCAGCCCGGCGATGGTGTGCACGAATCCGCCGTATCGGATGTTCCCGCCCTGCTTCTTCGGGATGTCGCGCTGGTTGATGCCGTTTTTCACGCACCAGTCCACGCTGCCGTTCCCGCACTGCCAGTCGGACTGCCGCATCTCGAAGATCGGCGTGAGCGAGGTCCCGGCGTCGACGACGAGATCCCCGCTTCCGAGCGTTTCCAGCCCCGGCATGAAGAAGCGCGCCCCGGCGTACCGTTCGAGGAAGGCGTAGACCCCGTAGATCACGCCCCGTCCGTTCCCGCCACGGATCGAGATCGTCCCGTTGTCGCCCGGCTCGATGACATAGCCGTCCCGGCCTACCGAGTAGTCGATCGAGAGGTCGAACGACGCGCCGTCCCCTTCCCAGATCCCGATGTCGCGGAGATAGCTCTTCAGCTCGGAGGCCGCGTACTGTTCGGGCTCCGAAGGCCCGCACGCGACCGTCGCGGCAATGTACTCCCTGCCGCCCACGATCAGCTTCCGCGTGAATTCGTGGACCTTTCGGATCTCGAAAGCGATCTTCTCGCCCGCCGCCCGCTGCAGGAGGTATTCTTCGGCAAAGACCGAGACGGCTTCCATCGCGCTCTCGTCCGTTGCGGCGATGCCGTCGGCATGGATCAGGTAGTCGAGCGGCTCGTCGGAATCCTTCATCTGCGCGCAGAGCTGCTCGGATTCCGGGCGGTTCGTCTGCCCGATCTGGATCTCACCCGGATAGCGCGGCATCTCCTCGCCCGGCTTGTACCAGTCGGTCTTGAGATCGACCTGGATCCCGGCGGCCGCGAGCGTTTTCCGCAGCTCTACGGCGGCTTTCGTCACGGCGTCCGGCGAGGTGTCCGAGCGCACGAGCGTGATGACGCCGGATCCGGCATCATTCGGGATGTCCTCCGGAGCGGAGGGGGCGGTTTCCGGCGGGATCTCTTCGATGTCGTGACGGCATCCCGCCGCAAGAAGGAGGAGGGCGATGCAGAGCAGAATCAGAATCAAACGAAGCCGTGTCATGTTGTCACCTGTTCTTTTGAAAAGTTGTTTGATGTGGAAACCAGGGGCGTATCCGGTCTCACGGGGAGGAGCCGTCTGCGTCTTCAGGATTGACGCCTCCCCGGATTTGTGCTATCATGCTGCCGGACGATCAAACGAAGCCGGCCCGATGCGGATGTCGGATCCGACGGCGGATGACGCGGAAGGCGATCCGTCAGGGCTTGTCCCCCGTATGCCATTCCCGATCCAGCCATTCGATGCGGCGCTTCACCCATTTTTTCAGATAAGCGACCTCCAGCCGGTAATCCGAGTTCGAGCGGTCTCCCCGCAGCTCCCGGTACAGGAGGGCGTTGCCGTATTTCCTGTGGTCGAGCTTCTCGGATTCCGAGATGAGATCCGCCTGCTCGTCGATCATCCGCACAAAGTCCTCGAATACCCCGTCCTCGACCAGCTGTGTCCAGCGGGCGTGCAGGGCCTCAGTGAAGCCCGGATCCTCCATGAGGGCGTTGTACCACGGATCGTATTTGGAGCCGTAGACGTGGTACCCTTCGGGATCGAGGCAGGTGTCGATGTCCTGATTCCCCATGCAGGTGTCATAATCCCAGCAGGGACCCATCTCCAGCTTCCCGTCCTTGATATAGCACCAGCAGGAGGTCGTGAACCCGGAGTCGTAGTTTTTCACGAATTCGTTGACGATGTACCAGTCGACGAAGGAGCCGACGTCGATGTAGCGCGAATAGACGCCGATCCCCTTTCCGGTCGTCATGGCGATATCGGCCTCGACGAGGAGCTGCTTCGCTTCCCGGAAGACCCGGTCCCGCTCCTCCTCGGTCAGATCCTCCTCGCCGGCCGCCTCCCGGAACATGACGTGACAGCCGCTCGGACACACGACGCAGTTGGAACAGTCGCTGTGCCGGTATGCCGCTTCGCACTCGAAGAGGACGTCCGCCTCCACCCGGCCTTCGCCGAGCGCGATCTTCTGGGAGAGGAGGTAGAGGCCGTTGTATTTCCCGTTGACGTAGACGTCCGCGTACCGGGTCTGGACCGCGCAGTCCATGCCGATGAGCTCGGAGGCCAGATGCAGGGTGAGATAACTCCGCAGCAGGGTCTTGTCCGACCAGGTGGTGATGAGCACCCATTTCCGGCCGGGATTCATCCCGAGCAGCGGGGCGGCCTTTTCCAGCTTCAGGCTGTAGGCCTTCTGGGAAAACGTCCAGCTTCCGTTGCCGCGGCCCTTCATTTCGAGCGGCTCTTCCACGATGCCGCGTCCGTTTTCGACGAGCGTATAGGTTCCCGGGGTGTAGACGCCGTGCTGCACGGTCCCGAGGTGTTTCCCGCCGAGATCGATGTAGAGGGTGGGCAGGTTGGTCGCCTGCGGGTATTTTTCCATCTCCGCCTCGGTCAGATCGCGCACCGGGTCCCTGCCTTCGACGAGGATCCGGCGACGGGAGAAAACGGTCTGCCCGGTCACCGGGGGCGGGGCGGTCTCATCCTGTTCGGTCTCTGCCGGTTCCGGATCCGTCGGGGCGGGACGGCAGCCGGGAAGCAGGAGGAACAGCGCGAGGACGGCGGATAAAAGTTGTCGGATTTTCATGATTTGATTTATACATAGGTATATGCAGACGGGCGGAAAAGGCTCCTGCCCCTATTATACCCCCTCCTTTTCGTCAAGTCAACCCGCAGGATGCCGGAAGACGGGCGAAAAGGACGCGGCGCACAGAAAGGATTCTTCAAAATGACCATGACGGAAAACGCGATCCGCCGGGCCGATAGCGGGCTCGGCAGCACAGAATGCCCCGACAGGGATCGTCGGACGCCCTTCTTTCTCTTCGGCCTCGGGAACCGGAGCAAACTGATCTATCGGGGAGGCACCCTGACGCGCTGTTCCGACGGGGAGGTCATCTGGCGCGGCGAGGCGCTCGGGGAGGAGATCCTGGCCGCCGATTACAGGGCCCGGATCCGGACCGCCGCGGGATGGGTCTGTATCTCCGAGGATGAGGAGGGAATCTCCCTGACGGACGAGCGCGGAGAACGCACCGAGCTGTCCCGCTCCCCGGTCCGGCTGCCGTCGTTTGCGGCGCATCCTTTCCGGGATGCCATGCGGATCCTGCATCATGATGTGCTTGTCAACATCTGCGGCGGGAAGCCCCTTCCGAACTTCTTCGTCTACGACCGGCCGTGGTACCGCGACGGCGCGATGATGGCGATGGTTCTGGAGCGCACGGGCAATCTTTCCCTGATCGCGGAATGGGCGCGCGGCCTCGGAGAACTGTACGACCGGAACAACGCCGGGGCGGAAGAGAGCGACAACCTCGGCCAGCTCTTGTACCTTCTGGCGGTCACCGGCAATCGCAGCCACCCGCTGATCCCGCGGGCCGTTGAGGAAGCCGGACGCCGGATGACGGACGGGGCGCTGACCGGGCTATCCGATTTCGCAGAGCATCCCGTCTACCAGACGAAATGGCTGAAATACGGCATGGAAGCGCTCGGGCTGGACACCGGATCGATCCGCATCCCCGACGTGCGGGACGATTACGGCGGACTGTTCTGGATGGACGGCCACCGGGAGCCTTACGACGGCGCATACGACGAGAACTATCCCTATCTCTCGTGGGCGCGCGCGCATACGGCGGGCTTTGCGATGGACGAGGCCCATCTGGACGCCCTGAGATGCCCGGTGTACCCGATCTCCCACGAAACCGCGGCCAGTCAGGCCAAGTATGAAGCGCTGCGTCCGTTCCTTCCCGCCTATGCGGATGCCGGGACCGCGGCACCTCACACATGGCACGCGTCGGAGATGTATCTGTATCTGGACGACCTCGCCCGGGAAGGGAACCGGTAATCTCGGTGAATGAATCGCCCCCGTTGTCACGCAAATGGCAGCGGGGGTTCATTGTTTTGCTTTACAGGTCCGTGAGGAGGCTCTCCGCCTGACGGATCAGGGGGGCGAACCGGCGTTCCCGTTCCGCTTCGGACGGTTCGAGATAGGAGAGATAGGCCGGCTGGGACGCGTAGTACCCGCTGTCCCGCTTCGCAAGCTCCGTCTTCCACGAGGCGATTTTCTCCGTCAGCAGCTTCTTCGCCTCATCCCGCAGCCCGAGCCGCAGGTACAGCCTTGCCCGGAGGAGCACGTCGGGAGATCGATCCGCTGCGTGCCGGATGGTTTTCTCCGCCCGCTCGGCGCACGCTCTTCCCAGCACATCGCTCTTTGCCAGCTCCAGCGCGCATTCCGCTTCGCCGAGGACGGCGCGGAGGAACGGCGCTTCTCCGCCGATCGAGCCGTCCAGCCAGTCGGGGATGCTCTTGGCCGCGGCGTAGGCTTCCATGGCGCCCTTCAGATCCCCGTCCGCGCGGAGCTTGTCCGCCTTTCCGCACTGCGCGTCGATGTACCGCACGGCGATGGCGGCTTCGCTTCCTTCTCCGGGGCGGAAGTGGTGATCCCGGAGCAGGCGGAGCGCTTCGTCCGCTTTTCCGGCGCGGCACCATGCACGGCAGAGCTCCAGCGCCGTGTCGTCGCGCAGGGCGTTCAGATCTCCCCCGACGGACGAGAGGACCAGGGCGGCGGTCTTCTCTGCGTCTTCCCCTTCGGCGTTCATCAGGTATGCCGTTTCCCAGACGATGGCATTCACCTCGGCTTTGTCGTCGCCGGGATCGAACGGCTCCGCCTCAAACGCGCGGAACAGAAGGGCGAGGGCCGCCTTCCGTTCTCCTTTCCGCCACAGGCAGAGCGCGCGTCCTCTCAGCGGTGCGCGGTGCTCTTCATCCGTCCACTGTTCTTCCGCTTCTTCGTACCGTCTTTGACCGAACAGCAGCACGCCGAGCAGATACGCTGCGTATTTGTCGCCGTCTGCCGCCGCCTTCCGGAGAACTTGCGCTTCCGCGGGCAGATGCGGGAAGGTGCGTCCCGCCGTCAGACGGACCGGCTTTTTCCCCGCGAGGTAATACACGGAGGCGGACAGACTGTCCCAGCGGCGGATCGCGCCGTCCAGCAGCCTCTGTGCCTCTTCCTCGAATCCGGCTTCCCGGAAGAAGCAGGCCGTTTCGATCACGCTGCGCTCGGGACGCCGGAGTCCGGCAAAGTACGCGTCCTCCTCGAGATCCCCCCGGACGGTCATCGCCCAGCCGAGCGCGGGATCCAGCCGGAACGCGCCGGAGAGGGGAGCGAAGGTCTCGCCGCAGCCCGTTTTCGCCGCGATCATCACGAGCAGGGTCATGGCGGCCGGATTGCCGCTTCCCCGTCCGAGCGCGTCGGCGGCGAGCTTTTTCGCCGTTTTCCAATCCCGGCTTCTCGAGGCGAGGACGGCGGCTCTCGTCAGCGCCCGTCCCGCGGTGTCGTCGCTCCAGGCGGCCTTGCGGAAGCAGTCGTATGCGTCCCCGAGCTTTCCCTGATTCTCGAGCGCGAGTCCGAGCAGATACGACGCGCGGCCGGATTCCGGGTTTTGATTCATCGCGTTCATGACGCGGATCGCTTCTCGGAGCTCTGCCTCGGCCTCCGCGTACAGCCCGCGCGCGAGATGACACTCCGCGAGGGAGAGGCTTGCCGGAACGGATTTCGGATCGAGTTCCAGGGTCCGTCTGAAATAGACCTCCGCGTCGGAACGGGGATCCCGGTACTGCAGCAGATGCTCGCCGAGACGGTACGCTTCGTAAGGGCTCGTCACTTCGGCCGGAAGGGGATAGCCGCGGAGGATGCGGGGCTCCTGCTTCGGGAAGGTCTCGTTGACGTATTCCGAGATCGTCTCCCCGCTGCAGAGCACGACGGCGCGCCAGCGGTCCCCGGCATCGACGCTCTCCGACAGCGGGAAGGTGAAGGTGCCCGGATCGCCGCCCGGAACGGATCCTTCCAAGAGGAGGCCGCCGTCCGGAGAATAGACGCGAAGCTGCATCTTTGGCATCCCGCCCGTCGTCTGGATCGTGACACGGCTGCCGTTCACCGTCAGAGCGGTGTTCAGATCCGCGTAGTCGGGACAGCCGGTCTCGGACAGCGGGATCCAGAACTGGCTGAACTTCTTCGTTTCATACGGTTCCAGCCAGGTGAAATCCGGCTGGTTGTCGGTGTAGGTGCCCGCCATGAGCTCACAGTACGGGCCGTCCGTGTCCGTCAGCTTTTTCTCCCAGTCGCGGGCATTCTGATCCTGTCCCCAGGTGAACATCTTCTTCCCCGGTGCGATATGGTGGTCCGCGACGTGGACGACGCCCGCCTTTTTCCCTTCGTCATATCCCCCGAAGAAGTCGAAGCGGGAAGGCGCGGCAAAATAGGACGTGGCGTGCGGCGTGTTGAAGATGCGGGAGATATCGGTCCCCTCTCCGAAGTCGCAGCCGCCGTAATCTCCCTTTGCGATCGGCCATCCGGCGGAACAGGTCCGGTAATGGTGCACCACATGATCCACATCGTGCGGGAAGAAGAGGCGATAGTTCTCATTGATGGAGACGGCGGCGTTCTCCCACCAGAGGAACGGGTGGCGCAGCTCTGTGGGATTCGTGACGCGGACCTTCGTCTCGACCCAGATCCGGTCCGGGCGGAGGCAGATCCCCACGGTGCCGCGCATCCGGTAGAAGGGATCGGTGTCGGAGAGCCAGACCGTCACGCTGCCGTCCTGACCCTCCTCGATCGTCCAGTCGACGGGCATATAGGTCGCGGGCCGGTGATGGAAGGGCCAGTTGAATTCCACGCCGCCGGAGATCCACGATCCGAGATCCCCGATCAGGGCGGGCTTGATCACATGCTGACGGTAGAAAAAGTCGTAGCCGTTCCGCTTGTCCTTCGCGGAGAAAATGCGTCCGCCGAGCGCGGGAAGGACCGTGACTTCGAGCCAGCGGTTTTCGAGGACCACCGCTTCGTAGGTGACGTCGACGGGCTCTTCGGCACAGGGCACTGCCGTCACGGCGTTCGGGAACGGATTTCCGGAGGTTCCCTGGTGGTTGCGCGTTTCCGCGAACATCGGAAGCGTCTCGTATTCCGCCTCCGGATAGGTGGGGATCGTCAGCCGGATGACGCTGGCTTTGGCTGCGGTTCGTTCCATGGTGTTTCCTCCCATGCATGAAAAAATCCCTGCCGGACAGGGCGTTGGTTCGGTTTCCGTCCGCCGGCAACAACGCGCGGCGTTGTATCTGATTATACCAGAAAGCGGATCGGAAAGCAAGAGGGAGCGTCAACAAAGGCGGGGTTTTTCCGCTTTGACGGCGCTCGTCATGCCCCGGCGGCCATCCCCGCGGAGGGCAGCGGAAGGAAGTTGGAGGAATCGCCCTGCCGCTCTTGACTTCCCCCCGTTCTCAGGTTATAATAAAATACAGTCCGATAACCCGGTCCGACAGGGAGGACCGTCGGCGGCGGATCACACGGAATCATCAAGGAGGCTGCTCATGCCGCTTTATCTCGAAAGAAAAGTCATCCGAAAAGTGCCGGGGACGGTCATCAAGGCGGCGCCGGTCCCGAAGCCCGATCTGCTCGAGGGGTTCGGCACGCGGGAGAAGGTCGGTTCGGTCTGCGCGGAAGCGGGCTTTGCGTCCGTGCTGCTCGTGACCGACGAGACGCTGTACGGACTGGGGCTCCACGAAAAGATCGCGGGATCGCTGGAAGAGAACGGGATCCGATATACCGTGTTCCACGACATCCACTCCGAGCCGACGGTGGACATCGTGGACGCAGGACGGAGCGCCGCCGTGAACTGCGAAGCGGACTGCATCGTCGCGCTCGGCGGCGGATCGGTGATGGACAGCAGCAAGATCATCGCGGCGGGGGCGAGACATCCGAACCTCCCGATCCGGCATTATCTGCATAAATTCGCCATCGTGGAGGGCGGATCCCTCCCGATGATCAACATCCCCAGCACCGCGGGAACGGGCGCGGAATGCACGGTCGGCGCGGTGGTGAAAAACAAATCGGGGACCAAGAACGCGACGGTCCTCATCGGGCTCGACATCGCCTGCGTCATCCTCGATTCCGAACTCCTGATCAACGCGCCCGAGAGCGTCACGGCCTGGTGTGCCGTCGATGCGCTGAGCCACGGCCTGGAGGGACTTCTCGCGGACGTCGGCTCGTCGGAAGAGGATGTGTTCAAGAGCCGCGAATGCGTGCGTCTGATCCTCGAAAACCTTCCCCTGGTGCTCGACGATCCCAAAAACATCGAGGCAAGGCAGGCCACGCTGCTCGCGGCGCATTACGGAGGCAACGCCATCAACACGCAGCTTGCCGGATACGTCCATGCCTTCGCCCATTCCATCGGCGCGCTGTATCACATCCCGCACGGGAAGGCGATCGCGTGGTGCCTCATCCCGATCATGACGGCGCAGGAGGCATTCCGCTACAAAGAAATGGCGGACCTGGCGCGCTTCTGCCGGCTGGCGGACGACGGGGATGGGGAGGAGACGGCCGCGGATCGGCTGATCGAAGCGCTGAAGGATCTGCTCGGCCGGTGCGGCCTGGAAAAGGGCTGCGCGCTGCTGCGGGAAAAGGACTATGACAAACTGACGCGCATGATCGACGCGGACTCCATCAACTATTCGCCGTCCAGAACGCTGACCGACGTGGAGATCCGGATGCTGCTCGATCAGATCAGAAGGGGGTACTGAGATGGAATACACAGAGGAGCGGATCCACGGCATCGTTCTGAATCAGAGGAAATTCTTCCGCACGGGCGTGACGCTGGACGTGAAGTGGCGCATCGAACAGCTCCGGAAACTGAAGCAGGCCGTGATCGACCATCAGGACATGCTTTCCGAGGCGCTGCATGAAGATCTCGGCAAAAGCCCGGCGGAGGCGTATCTCTGCGACATCGGGCCGGTGATCGTCGAAGTGAACGAGATCCTCGCAGGCATCCGCAGATGGGCAAAGCCGGAGCGGCATTTCAGCGGATGGATGTGCTTTCCGAGCACGAAAACGACCGTGTACAAAATGCCCTACGGCGTGTCCCTCGTCATCAGCCCGTTCAATTTCCCGATCCTTCTGACGCTCAGCGTTCTGGCGGCGAGCATCAGCGGCGGCAATACGGCAGTCATCAAGGCGAGCTCCAAATCGGCGGCAAGCACCCGCGCCCTCCAAAAGCTGATCGCGGAGACGTTCCCGGAGGAATACGTCACCGTGATCGACGGCGGTCACGACGTGGCGGATCTGTGCCTCGCCGAGCGGTTCGACAAGATCTTCTATACCGGCTCCCCCGCGGTGGCAAAGCACGTCCTCGAGGCCGCGTCGCGCCATCTGACCTCCGTCGCGCTGGAACTGGGCGGGGAAACGGGCAACTGGTGCGTGATCCGCAAGGACGCGGACCTGAAAGACGCCGCGCGGAAGATCGCGTTCTTCAAGCTGTGCAACGCGGGGCAGATCTGCATCAACATCAATCAGATCGCGGTGGCCGAAGAAGCAGCGGACGCGTTTCTCGCCGAACTGAAAAGGGAATTCGTCCGGCAGATCGGAGAGCAGCCGGAGAACAACCCCGAATATCCGAAGCTGATCACCGATGCGGTCTATGAAAAGTGTGTTAGGTTGACGGACGAATACCGGGACCGGGTCGTGTTCGGCGGTACGGGGAACCGGGAGGCCCGCCGATTCGCTCCGACGATCCTCTATCCGGTGGACAAAAACGAGGACATCGTTCAGCACGAGCTGTTCTGTCCGCTGCTTCCCGTCGTCCCGTTCCGGGATGCGGAGGCGGACGAGCTGATGGAAACGATCGCCGACCGCGAGCATCCCCTCTCGATGTACGTCTTTACATCCGACCGGAAATGGGCCGAGAAGGTCATGTCCACCCAGCAGTACGGCGGCGGCTGCATCAACGAAGTCTGCATCCACATGATGGTCAAGGGCGTCCCCTTCAACGGGACCGGACACTCCGGCATGGGCGCGTATCACGGCGAATGGGGCTTCCGGGAATTCACGCACCCGCAGACCGTCCTGACGGGAAGGACCCGCGGGAACCTGTCCCTCCGCGAGCATCCGTATGCCGGGGACGCAGGAAAAAAGAAAATGAAGCTCTTGAAGCTGTTCGAACGGTAAACCGCGATCCCCTCTGACCGGGGACCCTCAGGAAAGGCAGGATTTTCTCATGATCACCGTCAACGGAACCACGATCACGGTCTCGACCAAAACGCTCGACGCCGTGCTGGAAGCGGGGACGCTCGTGTCCCTCAGAAGCAAAAGCGGACGGGAATATCTGACCGAAGCCTCGGCCGCGTCTCCCACGCTGGAGATTGTTTTCCGCGGCAGGGACAAACGCCCCGTGAAGACCTGTGCCCAGGGGAGGGTCGTCTGTACCGGCCTCTCCGATACCTGCGCCGAGATCCGTTTCGACGCGCTCGACGGGAACGGCGTTTTGAGTGTCACGGAAGACGAGGAAAACGGCGACCTCTGTATCGAGCCGGAAGTCAGCTCCGCCAGGTACGGCGTCCTTGCCGCGCGCTGGACCGTCTCCGGCTTCGATCCGGCCATGAAGCTGACGGCCCCCTTTTTCCAGGGGATCGACATGGATCCGGAGGACGAGCTCATCCGCAACCGGAAATGGATCTGGCCGCACCGGTGGGAAGCGGGACTCTGCATCTTTCACGACGACGCCGGCGGATTCTGGGTCCATTGCCGGGACACCGCATACCGCGCGAAATCCCTCGTGACCGGGGAGAAGCAGACGATCTCCTTCGATTCGGAGGCGTGGGGCCCGGTGGACCGTTCGCTCTCCGCGGGCGGGTTGATCTGGCGCGTCAACGTGTTCGACGGAGGATGGCAGGTCCCCGCCGCCGAATACCGGCGCTGGCTCTGGGAAGCCTACGGTCTCGGCAGGGAGGAGGCGCGCCGTCCCGCATGGCAGAAGGACATCCGTCTCGCGCTCTCGTGGGCTCCCGCGGATCAGGAGCTGCTGAAGACGCTCGCAAAGAAGGTCGATCCGAAGACGGTGCTGCTCCACATCCCGCACTGGCGGACGCACGGCTACGATCAATGCTATCCGGACTTCACGCCGAGCGAGGAGTTCAAGGAATATCTCCGGTTCGCCCGCACGCTCGGATTCCACGTCATGCCGCACGCCAACAGCGTTGACATGGATCCCAGTATGCCGGAATACAAGTACGTCGGCGACTTCAAGTACCGCGATATCGAGAATGGGACGCTGATGGGCTGGAGCTGGGGGATCCCCATGCCGCACACCAATACCTCCCTCGATGAGAACCGGCAGTACAACGTCATGGTGAAGATCCATCCCGGGCTGGCGCTGTGGCGTGCGCTGCTGGCGGAAAACATCGAGAAGGCCCTCGGGCAGCTGGAATACGGGACGGACGTCGTCTTTACCGACGTGACCCTCTGTTCCTACAACCTCGACAACAGCCTGATCGACAACACCACGACCATGGAGGGCATGGCGCGCCTGATCGACCATGTGTCCCGCATCCACGGCGGGATCGCGGTCGGCGGAGAGGGACTGAACGAGATCACGATGCAGAAGCTCTCGTTCGCGCAGGTCCATCTGTTCGACTTCAATCTCAACGGGGAACCGCTCGCGCGCACCGGCAAATGCGACCTGAACCGCTTCCTGTTCGGACGGCTGTGCGTTCCGTTCGGGTACAGCGGCCTCGGCGGGAGGGACAGGGACGAGGAGATCCGCTCGCAGGTTCATCTCGAGCACGGCGCCGTTCCCACGATCATCGTCGGGAATGCCGGGGACATCGAAACCCCGACGCCGGAGGTCGCGCGGATGCTGAAGCTGGCCGCGGAGTGAGAGCGCGGCACGGAGCGGGAAGAGGAGGAGCAAATGGGAAAAGGATTTCGGATCCATCGCTTTAAGGTCGCAGTGGACTGCTCGGACATCCGGGGAGAGGGGCCGGAGCGGATATGTTTCGACCACGGGTTGCTGGCGCTGCCGGACAGCTACCGGGAGACGGGGGTGCCCACGAGACTGGTCATCAACTGTCACGGAGCCGGGGGAACGGTGTCGGCAGACGATTCGCAAATCGAGCAGCAGATCATCACGAAATACCTGCTCGCAAACGGCTATGCGGTCATGGACGTGAACGGGCTGCCGGACGAATATGCCGGGCAGGAAGGGATCGATCTGCGCAACAACGTCGGCAGTCCCATCGCGGTTCAGAGCTACGTCAAGGCCTATCACTACTGCATCGAAGCCTTCCATCTCCACCGGGAGGTGTTCGTCCACGGCGGCTCCATGGGCGGGATCAGCAGCACGAACCTCGTGCTCTCGGGGTGCATCCCGGTGATCGCGCAGACCGGATACTGCCCGGTGCTGGACACACGGGACCAGATCTTCCTTCATCCCTGGTCCGACGGCCTGCCGAAAACCGCGCTCGGGAAATTCTATGCGTTTGAAAAGGACGCGGACGGCGAATATGTCTACGATGAAGTGCGCCTCGCCGGGTTCAACCCCATGGCCCGGTGCATCGCCGTTGGGGAGAGGGAATACCTGCCTTATCCGGTCCCCGTGAAGTTCTGGCAATGCGAGGACGACCCCACCGTCTCCATCGAAAGCACGAAGCGGTTCGTGCGCGCGATCCGAAACGCCGGTGGCATCGCGTACCTCCGCACCTTCCCGCACGGCGGACATGAACCGCAGGATTTTGGCGATTTCGTCGCGGCTCCCAGCGGAAAGACCGTCCTCGGCGATGAGACGCTTGCGATCCGGCCCGCGGTCGAAGAGACCTTCCGCTGGATCAAGCGCTTCAGCTGACAGCCCGGTCGCGCGGAGAGCATCCGCAGATCGGCACCTCGAAAAATCAGGCAGGAAAGGGTGAATCACATGGACAACGGAAAGGAAAAGACGGAGCGGCTGCATTTCCGGGAGGTCTTCTGGGATGAGGCGCTCATGGAGGAACAGCGCGGCGTGCGGGTGAAGATGCACGAGCCGCGGGCAGAGGAGATCGTTCTGGTGTGCGACAGGCCCTGGGAGGGCTGCACCAGCGGGTATTTTCAGATCTTCCGGGACGGTCCCCTCTACCGGCTGTATTACAGGGGAGCCGACGATCTGAGGGATTCGGACGGACACCGGATCAGCGGCAGCCTCGGGCATTTCTGCTACGCGGAGAGCACGGACGGCGTCCGCTTTACCCGTCCCTCGCTCGGGATCACCGCTTTTGGCGGCAGCCGGGACAACAACATCCTCTTCGAGCGGGAGATGGACAACATCTTCATCTTCCGCGACGACAACCCCGCCTGCCCGCCCGGGGAACGCTACAAGGGCTTGTGCGGGGAATACCGGAAGGGCCTGATGCTGTACACCAGCCCGGACGGCATTCACTTCTCGGAGACCGGGAGAACGGTGATCGAAAAGGGGCATTTCGACTCGCTCAACACCTGCTTCTGGAATCCGCTCAAGGGAAAGTACGATCTCTACTACCGCTCGTTCCACCCGGTCCGTCAGGCTGACGGCGGCCCGGAGCGCAATGTCGAAGGCATCGTGCGGGACATCCAGCACGCCGTCAGCGAGGACTTTGTCCATTGGACGGAGGAGGGGCTGATCCGCTACGGGCCGGACGCGCCGGATTTCCAGATGTACACCAATAACATCATGCTCTACCCGCGCGCGCCGCAGATCTACGTCGGTTGGCCGGCGAGGTATATCGAGAGACGGATGGACGCGGACAGTGTGCTCGCGCTGCCGGACGGTCCGATGCGCCGGGGCCTGATCGAGGAAGAGGGACGCGGCGGCACTGCCATGACCGACACCATGCTGATGTGCTCGCGGGACGGCCTTCATTTCCGCCGGGAGGAGGAGTCGTTCCTTCGCCCCGGTCTGGAGAGAAGCGGGATCTGGACGTACGGCAGCACCTATATGTCCTACGGATTCGCCGAGACCCCGAACAGCCTTTCCGGCGACGGGGAAATCTCCCTCTATGTGACGGAGAATTACCGGTACAGCCCCACCGCGCTCCGCCGCTGGACGATCCGTCAGGACGGGTTCTGGTCGTGGCACAGCCCGTGGCGGGAGAGCAGGGTCCTGACGCGTCCCGTCATCCTCGGCGCGGACGAGCTCAGCCTGAATTTCTCCACCTCTGCGCAGGGCTATGTGCGGCTGCGGATCTGCGGGGAAAACGGGACGCTGCTCGAGGGCTATGATTCCGGTTATCTGTTCGGCGATTCTCTGGCCCGCGCCGTGCCGTTCGGCGGGGATCTTGCCGCCGTCGCCGACCGACCGGTCCGGCTGGAATTCCTGATGAGCGACGCGGACCTGTATGCCATGACCTGCCGCGACAGGATCCCGAAGCATCTGAGAGGACTGGACTGAAAGGCTCCCTTTGCCGCCGATCCTCCCCGGCTGCTCCGGCGTATCGGCGTGTCATCTGCATAGATCCCCCTTTATTATTTCATTTCAGAAAGGACACATCACGATGAACAAGCGTCTGTTCCGCATCTTGCCCGTGATGCTGATCACGGCGGCACTCATGCTCTGCCTTGCCGTCTCCGCTTCGGCAGCCGAAAAATCCATTTCCCTGCAAAAAACGGAATTCACCCAAAACGAAGACATCCTGGTCACCGCGGTCGGAGAAGGCAACGACTGGGTCGGCCTCTATCTCCGCGGCGAAACGCCCGGTCAGTCGGCGTGCATCTTCTGGTATTACGTCGCTCAGGACGCAGACCCCGGCGATGCCGTCGATATCCGCGAGACGCGCACCAACGGCCAGACGGAGTATGAAGAGATCCCTCCGGGAGAATACACCATGTGGCTGCTCCTCGACGACGGGTACGAGCCGTTCGATTCCGTGGACTTCACCGTCATTGCGACGCTCGAGCTGGACAAGTATTCCTACAAGGAGGGCGACGACATCCTCGTGACCGCCAACGGCACCGGCAAGGACTGGGTCGGACTGTATTTGAAGGACGAGGTGCCCGGCGGCGGCGTCAGCTCGATCTACTGGTACTATGTGGCGGAAGGGCACACCCCGCTCGAACCCGTCAGCATCAAGGGGGAGACCCACAACGCGGACCGCGACGACGTGGCGGACCTCCCGGGCGGGGAATACACGATGTTCCTGCTGGCGAACGACGGGTATGAGGTGATCGATTCCATCGATTTCAAGATCACCGGCGAAAAGAAGGCCGAAGAACCGCCGAAAGCCGAAGAACCGGCGCCCGCGGCGGAAGAGCAGGATCCCGATCCGGTCGAGGAGCCGAGCGCAGATCCCGAACCGGAACAGGCCCCGGCAGAAGCCCCGGCAGATGCCCAGGAAACGCCCGCGAATGACGGCGTGACGAAGCCGGAGGAGAAGAAGTCCGGCTGCGGATCCTTCCTCGGCGGCACCCTCGCCGTGCTGGTCACCGTTCTCGGCGCCGCGTGGATTTCGAGAAGAAGATCATGACGTTCCGTTGACGAGGCGCGGATCGAATGCGCCCATCGGACGGTATTTCCGAATACAGCCTCAGCATCACACGCCGGGGCTGTATTCTTTTCCTATTGGGGATTGTATGACATGCGGTTTCGTGCTATAATAGATCCGGCGGCGGGACGCATCGATCGCCGCAATCCGAAATTGCCAGGAGGCGCATGATGAAAAGAGACTACTCGAATCCCGCGTCGACCGCACGGTTCCGCGAATGGATGGATTCCCCCGAACGCTTTCCCCTCTGCTTCACCTGCGGCGATACGACATATCACGGACTCGGCGCGCCGTTGATCCCGACGGACTCTTCCGAGGAAACGGAAGGGGAAAGGACGATCTGCCGGCGGACCTTTTGCGTGCCGGGCGGGCTTCTTCTGACCCTGAAAGCCGTCCATTACGCGGACTACGGGGCATCCGAGTGGACGGTCTGGTTTGAAAACGACGGGACCGCGGACAGTCCCGTTCTCACGGACGTCTCATCCGAGCTTTCGTTCGACGGGACATACCCGAGGCTCACGGGCATCCTCGGCGACCATGTCTCGGCGTACCGGCCCTATTCCCTGAATCTCTCGGACAGCCCCGCCGTGTTTGAATCGAACAGCGGGCGCGCTACCCATGTGAACTTCCCCTATTTCGATCTCGAAGCGGGGGACGGAGGCGTTCTCCTCGCCATCGGCTGGGCGGGAACCTGGCGGGCGGCGTTTTCCGCGAAGGACGAAAAGACCTCCGTCCGGCTCCGCTCCGTCAACAACCTCCGCACGCGCCTGAAGCCCGGCGAGAAGATCCGGACCGCGCTGTTCGTCATGATCCCGTACACCGTCCGGGACGAGCAGTACGCGACGAATCTGTGGCGCAGCTGGTTCGTGAAATACAACCTCCCGAAGGCGGATGGGGCCGGGACACCGCTCGAGCCCTTCTCCACCTGCTGCCTGTCCGGGGATACCGGGCTCCCGAACTCCGACGGATCGATCTCGGAGCGGCACTTCACCTGGCGGCGCAGCCTCGAGAAGATGATCGCCGAGGACGTGAAGGTCGATTTCCGCTGGATGGACGCCGGGTGGTACGCCGCGCCGGACAATTCCTCGCCGGAGAGCGACTGGTGGGGCACGGTCGGGACCTGGACCTTCGATCCGCAGAAATGGCCGGGCGACACGTTCCGCGAATCGACGGACTTCGCGCGGGAACACGGCATGAAGACCCTGCTCTGGTTCGAGCCAGAACGCGTGACGGATCCCGAGAACCTCGAAAAAAACTACGGCTACGACGCGCGCTGGGCCATCCGCCGGGAAGGGGTCGGCTCGATCTCCAACAACATCGGCGACCCGGACTGCTACCGCTGGACGCTCGGCAAGATCACGGACACGCTGACGAAAAACCGGATCGAGATGTACCGTGAGGACAACAACAGCGATCCCGCCGGTCTCTGGAAGCACCTCGATGCGCTCGAAGGCGAAGACCGCGCCGGGATCACCGAATGCAAGTTCATCGACGCGCACTACCGGATGTGGGACGACATCATCGCCGCGACGACCTCCTTCGGCGGCTGCGGGTTCGTCGATTCCTGCGCGTCGGGCGGCGGCCGGAACGATCTCGAATCCATGCGCCGGGGCGTCCCGCTTCTCCGCAGCGACGCGGACCGGACCTGGACGTCCCTCCGGTTATCGATGTCCTGGGGCTTCAACCGCTGGATCCCGTTCTGCGGCGCGTCCACGAAGGAATCCGCCGGGCAGCTCGAGGGCGGGAAGACCTCCGACGTCTATATCTGGCGCGCGTCCTATCTGCCGGTGCTGAACGTCTCCTCGTCCTTCGTCATGAACCCGGATCAGAATTTCGCCCCGCTCCGGGAGGGCATCCGGGAGTGGAAGAGCATCCGGCAGTATCTCCTGAAGGAGTTCTATCCCCTCACGCCGTGGCACGCGGAGCATGAACGGACGGGCTTCACCGCATTCGTCTATCTGGATCCCGAAAAAGAAGAGGGAATCCTCCTCGCCTTCCGTCAGGAGGACTGCGCCGAGGCGGAGCTCACCCTGAACTTCCCGTTCGCCGAGCCCGGGACCGACTGGCTCCTGACGGATGACGACACCGGGGAGGAGCGCCGTCTGGGAGGAAAATGCGCGAGAGACGGCTTTGAGCTGATCTTTGAAAAGCCCCGGTGCGCGAAGCTGTTCCGGATCCGCTCGATCCGGCCGAACTGAGGCTGCGGAGGTAAGTATGAAGAAAATCGATCCATCGCTTCTCGAATCCCTTCTCACATCCAGAATGTCCCGGGATCTTGCGGAGCACAACCTCTCCGGCGCGTCCCTCATCGTTCTGCAGAACGGCGCGCCCGTCTTCCGGGGACACTTCGGCACGACCGGACCGGACACGGACACGCCCATCGGAGAATCGACCCTTTACCGGCTGGCATCCATGACGAAGCCCGTCACCGCCGTCGGGATCCTGACCCTCTATGACCGCAGCCTCATCGATCTCTACGATCCCGTGGAGCGCTACCTGCCGGAATACGCGGACCCGTGGCTAGCGGAGGTGAAGGACGGGGAGATCCGTTCCGTGCGCCCGCTGACCGTGAAGCCCACGATCCTGCACCTGTTGACCCACACTTCGGGGCTGCTCGGGGGAGAGCTGACGGGGGCCTGCTGGCCGCACCGCGTCGGAGAGATCAACCGCACCCTGGAGAACGCCGTCCGCTGGTACGCGGAGATGGGCTTCGGCTTCGAGCCGTTCAGCCGGACGGAATACAGCGGCGAGGCGGCCTTCGACGTGCTCGCGAGGATCGTGGAGATCGCGGCGGACATGCCCTATGCCGATTATCTGAAGCAAGCGGTGTTCGATCCCTGCGGTATGGCGGACGCGACGTTCTCGCCGACGGAGGAGCAATGGAGCCGCATGGCCGCGATGCATGATAAAAAGGACGGGCAAAGCGTCGCTGTGGCCCTTCCCGCGGGATGTGTCTTCGGGATCACGCCCGTGACCCATCCTCTCGGCGGGGCGGGGCTGGCATCGACCTTGGCGGATTACGCCGCGTTCGGGGAAATGCTGTGCCGCGGCGGCGTGATCGGCGGGAACCGGGTGCTCAGCGAGCTGGCGGTGCGGCTGATGTCCGTGCCCCACGTCCCGAAATCGATCATGCCCGGTCCGGTGCAGTGGGGGCTCGGCGTGCGGGTCATCACGGGGGAGGACTATCCCTACCGCCTCTCGGTCGGGGCCTTCGGATGGAGCGGCGCGTACGGCACGCACTTCTGGATCGATCCGGCCAACGGGATCACCGCGGTCTATCTGAAAAACACGGTGAACGACGGAGGCAGCGACTGCCTCACCGGGAAGAACTTCGAGCGCGACGTCATGGCATCGCTGGCGTGACCACAGGCCCGGAGCGGGCGCTTTCCCGATTTTCATCGGAATCACTTTTCATCTTCTTTTTTGCGGGACATCAAACAGGCGTCACATTCGCGGATTACAATGGGTCCCGTAAGAAAAAGAAAGCCGGGTGACACCCGGAGAAAGGGAAT
>JAFPWV010000185.1 GCA_017412675.1 Clostridia bacterium | reverse complement strand
ACGAAGAACTACGTCGGCCTGTTCGGATATTGCAGGCTGTGGGCCGGATGGGACTGCCAGTATGATCTGGACCCGGAATACGCGGCAGCGAACGGGTATCGGTTCTTTGAGGAAATCGGGACGGGCTCTGTTAGCCTTGAAAACGTCTATATCAAGGAAAGTCATTCCGGGTATATCAAGAACCTCGGCATCGAGGACAGCCGGATCGTCGGCGTGTATGACGCGGACAGCCTCGGCAACCGGCTCTTCGTCGGCTCCGTCGCCGGATTTTCCGAGTACGTCATCAACTGCTACGCGAAGAACGTGACGGTCGAGGCTTCCGTGACGACGCGGATGGACGCGTACGATGACTCGACGTTCAACGCGGGTCTTTATACGAATCCGGTCCGTTACAGCCTCTCCGTCGGCGGCATCGCGGGCGGGTGCTATCTCATGGACTGCTGCTGGTCCGACGCCTCCGTCACGGTCCGGGCGGACGACACCGACGTCCCGAGCTGGCACATCGGCGGCCTCAGCGGGTACGCCGTGACCTGCATCACCTCGTATTACGGCGGGACGGTGGACGCGGGGACGCTCCCGGATGACGGCATGGTCCATATCCTCAAGAACGACGTGCCGCACATCCTGCCCGAACCGGTCCTCTTGGAAATCGATAACCGGCTTACCGAGATCGACGAGAATAAAGCAAATAAGTTCCGCGCGTTCTATACCAAGAAGGATGTCAGCTGGCCGAACTCCTTCTATGAGGTGGCGCAGGATCTGATGATGCAGGAGCCGGAGGAGATTTCGGTCTACTACGTCCTCGACCCGGATTTAAAACCGCGCGAATACACAGATCTCTCGAACCTCATCGGTGAGGCGTTCCCGGACGGCGGCTTCGAGGCGTACTGCCGGGACAACGGCGTGAAGTACGGCTGCTACTACGTCTATGACCTGCGCGACGATCCCGCCCCGACGTTCGAGGGCTTCGATCCCGCGATCTGGACGAAGGACGGCCTGCCGCAGCTGAAGATTTTCGGCGATTAAGCGACGGATGAGGAGTGGGGAGAATTCAGAATTAAAATGAGCCGGACATTTTTCCGCTGAACCTTCGGCGGTGAGCTGCACGTTTGTGTCTTTGCGAGGGCGAAGCCCGTGGCAATCCGTACTCCTTTACAAAACTTGCAGCTATTCTCCATGGCTTCTTCCCACAGATAGGGGACGCGGATTGCCACGTCGCAGGTCGAGTGACCTCCTCCTCGCAATGACACATGATGTACGGTGCGAAGCCGTCACGTTCATTCTTAACGCTCAAATCGAAATCATTCTTAATTCTTAATTCTGAATTCTGAATTCTGAATTCACTCCTCCCTCCCAAATTTCTTCATTTCCCTCTGGCATTCTCCGCCCTTCTGTGGTATAATCGGGAAGAACAATCCCCGATCCACAGGAGGGCGGTTTCATGTCCAATCTTCTCGTCGCGGTCCTCGTGCTGCTCTATACCTTCCAGTCCGCGTTCTGCAACCTCTACGCGAAGCACTATCCCGGTCAGAAGGCGCACGCCTCCCCGGTCTACTCGGTCCTCTACGGCTTCCTCGTCGCCCTCGGGACCCTCGTCTTCGCGCGCTTTGCGGTGCACCCGTCCCCGCTCACCTGGGGCCTCGGCATCCTCAACGGCGCGGCGCTCGTCACCTACAACACGCTCCTGATCAAGGCGGCCGCGCTCGGCCCGTTCTCCGTGACGATGATCTTCAACCTCTCGGGCGGCATCCTGATCCCGCTCTTCTGGTCCGCGCTCCACGACGGGGAAAGCCTCTCCCCCTGGCAGTACGCCGCCATCGCCGTCATGCTCGTCTCCTTCGTCTTCCTCAACCTCGAAGAGAAGAAGGAGGGCGCTGAGCGGCAGAAGGTCTCCCTCGCGTTCATTTTGACCGTGACCCTGCTCGGGTGCGTCAACGGCCTTTACGGCACCCTGATGAACACCGTCGAGCGGGCCTTCGAGGGCGCGGAGAACGCCGACATGATCATCGTGACCTTCGGCTCGTCCGCCGTGCTGGCGCTGCTGCTCTTGATCCTGCAGGCCAAGGGGGAGACGCCCCGGGCCTTCCGGCAGACGCCGCGGTCCGCCCTCTTCGCCCTCGCCGCATCGGTGTCCGCCTGCGCCGCGATCAATCTCTTGATGCACGCGCTGAGCCTGATCAACGTCGCGGTGCTCTATACGCTCAACAACGGCGGCGTCCTGATCGTCTCGGTGCTCTGGTCGGTCCTGATCCTCAGGGAAAAGCTCGGACGCTTCAAGGTCATCGGGCTGATCCTCGCCATCGCCGCGGTGTTTGCGCTGAGCATACTGTGAAGAGAATTCAGAATTCAGAATTCAGAATTAAGAATTATTAAATCTAATCTCTCACTCCTAACTCATCACTCCACATTCGTTGACAAAACGGGGGTTGGTTGGCTTTATTGTCAAACTTCCGCTTGTCATTCCGAGGAGCGATTCCCAAGAATCGCGACGTGGGAATCTCTCCAAACCGGAAGACGGACGCAGAGAATTGGTGACCATGTCATGCACAGCGTTCCGAAATTGGCACCCGGT
>JAFPWV010000003.1 GCA_017412675.1 Clostridia bacterium | reverse complement strand
GAGCCCTCTTGTCCGCCAGCCGCGCAGGCGAAAAAAACAAGTGATTTCGCTGTACATCCCCGCAAACGTTAGTGCGCAGGCAAAATAAGGGACCCGCTCTTCGCGGGCTTGCGAAGTGAGCATGCCGACTGTCACTGCGGACCCCGCGCGCAGGCACTCAATGGCTACGCGTTCCTGCGCGCCCCTTCGTATATTTTCCCAAACTTCCCGTCATTTTTTCCTGTTTTCGTCTTGCGAAAAGCGGCGGTATATTGTATAATATAAGATGCAGTAAAATCCCCGTAAACCCGCGCGGTTCTTTTCGCCGCGCTGAAAGGATACAGCAACATGAAAACTCTGCTCCTCGGCAACGAAAGCGTCGCGCGCGGTCTCTATGAAGCCGGCGTCCGCTTCGTTTCCAGCTACCCCGGCACTCCCTCCACCGAAATCACGGAATTCGCGGCGACCTATCCGGAGATCTACGCGGAATGGGCGCCGAACGAAAAAGTCGCCCTCGAAGGCGCACTCGGCGCGGCGATCGGCGGCGGACGTTCGTTCTGCGGCATGAAGCACGTCGGTCTGAACGTCGCGGCGGATCCGCTCTTCGTCACCGCCTATACCGGCGTCGGCGCGGGCATGGTCATCGGCGTGGCGGACGACCCGGGCATGCACTCCTCCCAGAACGAACAGGACAGCCGGCACTACGCGATCGCGGCGAAGCTCCCGATGGTCGAGCCCACCAACTCCGCCGAATGCCGCTCCTATACCAAGATCGCCTACGAGATCTCCGAGAAGTTTGATACCCCGGTGATCCTGCGCCTCACAACGCGCGTCAGCCACAGCCGTTCCCCGGTCGAGGTCGGCGCGCGCACCGAACACGAGATCGCGCCGTACGTCAAGGAGCCCGGCAAGCACGTCATGATGCCCGCCAACGCGAAAAAGCGCCACTACGTCGTCGAAGAGCACCTCGCCGCGCTGGCGGAATTCGCCGAGACGACCGAACTCAACACCGTCGAGGAAAACGGGACGCCGATCGGCATCATCACCGCGGGCAACTGTTATAATTATGCAAAGGAAGCCTTCGGGGGGAACGCCTCCTACCTGAAGCTGGGACTTCTGAACCCGCTCCCGAAGCAGAAGATTCTCGATTTCGCTGCGAAGCACGAGCAGATCATCGTCATCGAAGAGCTCGATCCCGTCATCGAGAATCACTGCAAAGCCCTCGGCCTCACCGTCACCGGCAAGGACGTCCTCCCGCTGTGCGACGAGTATTCCGAGGAGCTGCTCCGGAGCCGCCTTTTGGGCATCGAGCCCGATTATGCCGAAGTCGGCGCGGCGATCCCCGGACGTCCCCCCGTCCTCTGTCCCGGATGTCCGCACCGCGGCGTCTTCTATACGCTGGCGAAGCTGAAGCTGCGCGTCTCCGGCGACATCGGATGCTATACCCTCGGCGCGGTCCCGCCGCTCTCCGCCATCGATTCCGTGTACTGCATGGGCGCGTCGATCTCGTCCCTGCACGGAACCTGCAAGGTGCGCGGGGAAGAGGACAAATACGTAGCCGTCATCGGTGATTCCACGTTCATGCATTCCGGCCTGACGGGCCTCGTCAACGTCGTGTACAACGGCGGGAACACCACCACGCTCATCCTCGACAACTCCATCACCGGCATGACCGGGCATCAGGACAACCCGCTGACGGGCAAGACCCTGATGGGGACCCCGGCGCCGAACCTCTCGCTCGAGGACATCTGCGCGTCCCTCGGCGTCCCGCGGGATCACATCCGCGCCGTCGATCCGAACAACCTCGCCGAACTCGAGGCGGTCGTGAAGGAAGAGGTCGCCGCGCCGTGTCCGTCCGTGGTGATCTGCCGCCGCCCGTGCGCCCTGCTCAAATCGGTGACGAAGAAGCCGCCGATCCAGGTCGATCCGGAGAAATGCGTCGGCTGCAAGAACTGCATGAAGATCGGATGCCCGTGCATCTCCGTGGTGAACAAGAAGGCGACTGTCGATCAGAGCATGTGCGTCGGCTGCGGGCTCTGCGAACAGATGTGCAAATTCGGCGCGCTCTGAGGAGGGAATGAAAATGAAGAAGAATATCATGATCGTCGGCGTCGGCGGACAGGGCACCCTGCTGGCGTCCAAGATTCTCGGCCGTGCCGCCATGGATTCCGGCCTCGACGTGAAGGTGTCCGAGGTCCACGGCATGTCCCAGCGGGGCGGCTCCGTGGTGACCTACGTCCGCGTGGGCGACGAGGTGTATTCCCCCGTGATCGGCAGGGGCGACGCCGACGTCATCCTCAGCTTCGAGATCCTCGAGGCGGCGCGCTGGCTCCCCCATCTGAAACCGGGCGGGACCATCGTGACCTCGACCCAGGAGATCAACCCGATGCCCGTCATCACCGGCGCCGCGGAATATCCCGAAGGCCTGGCGGACGACATGAAGGCCCTCGGCGTGGATGTCCGTGCGTATGACGCGCCCGCCATCGCCGCGGCGGCCGGAAGCGCGAGAGCGTCGAACGTGGCCCTGATCGGGCTGGCGGCGGACGTGCTCGGCTTTGATCTCGCCGTCCTGCGCGATGCCGTCGCGGCGTGCGTCCCGCAGAAGGCGCTCGACGTGAACCTGTGTGCTTTCGACGCGGCGATCGCCCGTGCGGCGGAAAACAAGAACGCATAACACCTTCTGACACTCGAAAGGAATCGCAACGTGGTGGACCTGCTCTCTCTGCAAAAGAAATTCATCCTGGACCACCTCTCCGAGGGCGACACGGCCGTCGACTTCACGATGGGGAACGGCTACGACACCGTTTTCCTCTCGAAGACGGTCGGACCGCGCGGCTCGGTGACGGCCTTCGACATCCAGCCGGACGCCCTCGTCTCAACGGAGCGCAACCTACGCGCGAACGGATGCCCGGACAACTGGCGGCTGATCTGCGCGTCGCATGAGAGGGCGCGGGAGTTCGTGAAGGGCCCGATCAAGGCCGGGATGTTCAACCTCGGGTATCTCCCGGGCAGCGGCAGAAAGCAGCTCACCACGATGCGCAAAACGACCCTGCCGGCGGTGGAGCGCGCGCTGGCGATGCTCGGGGCCGATGCGGTCCTGCTCGTCGCGGTCTATCCGGGCCATCCCGAGGGCGCGGCGGAAGGGGAGGAGCTGGAGCGCTATTTCTCCTCGCTCTCCCGCTTCCGGTACAGCATCGCCAGGTTCCGGCTGCTCAATTCCCCCGAAAGTCCGTTTTTCATCGTCTGTGAAACGAAGTAGAGGCGCATCATGAACAACAATCCAAACCGCCCGGCAAACGGGAACGGCCGGCCCGCGGAGCCAACGCCGAACGGGAACGGCAGCCGGAGCCGGACAGGCGGCGCACCGGTGAGGGGATCCCCCGCGCGGCAGTCTCCGGGTTCGCCGCAGAGCCGTCCGCGCCCCGCTTCGCCGTCGACGTCGACGAAAAGCGACGACGAGTTCGCGCGCTATCAGGCATGGCTGGCGCAGAAGCGCGCACAGGAGCAGCAAGGGCAGCAAGGGCAGGAGCAGCAGCAAGGGCAGCAGGGGCAGGAGCAGCAGGGCCAGCAGCAGCGGACGCAGCCTGCACCGGAGACCGGGACGCCGCAGCAGGATGCGGTTCCGCGCCGGGAAAATCCGCGCCCGCAGCGAAACGATCGCCCGCGAAACGACCGCCCGCAGGTAAACCGCCCGCGGAGCATCCGGCAGGATCCCGACCAAGTCAGGAACCGAAATCAAAATCAAAATCAGGGACAGCGCCGGGAGATGCGGCAGGATCCGCAGTCCGATCCGCGGCAGAATCCCCGGCGAAATCCCAGCCAGAATCCCCGGCAGAACGTCCGGCAGGATGCTCGGCAGCCCACCCGGCAGCGGACGCCCGAACAGATCGCCCGGGACAACGCCCGGGACAATGCCCGCGAACAGGCCCGACGCCGGGAGATCGCCAGACGCCGCGCCGAAGCCCGGGAACGCGATGCGGCGAGACGCGACTATGAGCGCCGGATCCGCGAAGAGGAAACGCGCATGCGCCGGACCGAAACGCGCGCGGCTGCCAAACGGATCGGCCGGGGCGCCCTCCTCGTCCTCGCGGCGGCGGCTCTTCTCGCCCTCCTCATCGGCGGCGGCATCCTCATCGCCCTGCACAGCACCCCCGACGCGCCGCTCGACACCGGCAAGATCGCGTTCTATTACGGCGGGATCAAGGTGCGCGCGGCGGACGCGGAGGCCTGCATGGACGGCGAGGAGCTCTATGTCTGCTTCAACGACCTCGCCTCCTACCTCGGCATGAAGGAGAGCGGCTCGGCGGCCCGGATGAAGTTCATCCTCCCCGTCAAGGACACCGCTCCCGCATCCTCGGCTGGCGACGGCTCCGAAGAGAGCGTCACCTTCGTCACGGGCGAGCACAAGGTCATCGTGAACGGCCAGACGGAGCTGCTCGACATGCCGAACAAGCTGATCGGCGAGGAGATCTGGATCTCGTCGTCCTTCCTCACCGACTGGATGGACAACCTCGCGGTGACCGTCCGGGCAGGCGGCAGGGAAGTGCGGATCTCGCGCATCCTCGACGAGGAGAACTCCGATCCGGACAACAAGATCAACGTGTATTACCCGGTCACGTTCCGGCTGAAAAAGAACGAACCCCTCACGGAGATCCCGGAGGACACGAACGTCGGGCTCCTGACGGAATCTCTGAGAGAGGCGACGCCGTTCGAGCTCAACTTCCAGACGGACCTCACGGCGTTCGAGGAGTACATGAATCCGCAGGGGGATCTGCGCGACGCGTTCCTCACGCTCGTCAACGCGGATCACCCGCTCTCGGCGACGGACGTCCCGGGGGATCTCATGGACGTGAAATACACGAGCACCTACCGCAATATGCAGCAGCTGAGGGAATACCCGACCCGCGCGCTCGAAGGGCTGTTCCAGGAGATGCACCACTACGGGTATTACAGCATGGCGGTGTACTCCGGATACCGGAGCTACGACTATCAGGCGACGATCTTCGAGCAGTACGTCCAGAACGAAATGGCGAGCGATCCCAGCCGGACGCGCGAGGATGCGGAAGCCCTGGTCCTGACGTACGCGACGCGCCCCGGCACGAGCGAGCACCAGACGGGGTTGGCGGTCGACATGGACACGCTCGGCTCGTTCACCGTGGAGTTCGCGTGGACGACGGAATTCTACTGGCTCCAGGAGAACGCGTGGAAATTCGGGTTCATTCTCCGGTTCCCGCAGGACAAGGAGGACGTCACGTCGATCACGTTTGAGCCGTGGCACTACCGCTACGTCGGCCGGTATCACGCGAAGATCATCCACGACAACGGCCTGTGCCTCGAGGAGTATATCGCAAGGATTTCCAACTGATAAGAAAGACTGCCGCATTTCTGAAACGGACCGCGGCAGCCTTTTGTATGCGCTTTCGGGAAGACAACCGGCACCGTCTGCGTGTTCATTCTCAATTCTGAATTCTGAATTCTGAAT
>JAFPWV010000184.1 GCA_017412675.1 Clostridia bacterium | reverse complement strand
TGTTGTTCAATTTTCAATGAGCGATTCGCTGTCTGTGGAGGTCCACCTCCGTGACAGCTTGTTTATTCTATCACATCACGATCCTTTTGTCAACCCCTTTTCTGAAATTTCTTCGCCCTTTTTTCGGGGCCTTCCTTTCAGCTTTTCGGGGCTCTTCCGGCTCGCTCGTGATCCGCTTCCCAAAAGGTCTCCCTCCCGGACAGCCCCGCTATTCTATCACTTCTCACACCCGTTGTCAAGCCTTTTTCTTCATCTTTTTCCGATTCTTGCAACATCACAACAGAGCCGCGCTTTTCCTTCGGCTCTGTTGGGTATTTTTTCATTTTCGTCCGCTCAGCCGTTGATGCTCGTGTCGCGGATCTGGTCCAGCCATTCGGTCAGCGGCGGGCAGGTCACGATGAAGTGGTATTCCGTGTTCCCGCTCTGATAGGTGACGTAATAGAGATCGCCGCATTTCTGCAGGGCCGCCCCGTCCTCATACCGTGTGTACGCCACGGGGGAATCCCGGTGGGAATAGACGTTCTCGGTATCGTAGGATTTCAGGCGGAACGTGATCGTGTGGGTGTAGTTCACGTCCTCGTCGAGATATTCCCCGGGGACGATCTCCATTTCCCGGAACCACTCCGGGCGCAGCGCGCGGTATTTCTGCTGGCCCTCGAATTTACCGCGGCGCGTCACATTCACGCGGAAGACGTTGTCCGCGGCGGAGACGCGCTTCATCAGGTCGGCGAATCCCTCCTCCGCTTCTCCCGCGATCCGCTCCGCCGCGTGGTTCATGCTCGTCTGCGTGAGGAGAAGGAGGACGGCGGCAAGCGCGGCGATCAGAATGACCGCGGCTGCGGCGAACATGGTCAGCTTCCGGTCCCAGCGCATGGCGTCCTCCTTTCATGATTTCCGGCGGTATCGACGGGCTGCTGCCTCAGGTACGGACAAACTCCGGCCGCCGATCAGCCGCCGAAGAAGAAATCGTTCGTCTTCTCGAGGGTCTTTTTAACCGACTTGGCGGTCTTCTGGATCATCGACGCGATGTTTTCCGTGCCGCCGGTCAGGCCGTTCTGGATCGTCGAGCGGATGCTCACGTTGCTGAAGTGGATGTTATAGGAAAGCTCGTCGAACACGAGGTGCAGCATCCGGACGGAATCCGGATCCCGCGCGACCTTGCCGGTCAGGGTGACGTTGACGTACGCATCGACCACCGTGTCATGCGACGCCGAGGCGAGGACGTCGAGGATGTTGCAGGTCCGCGAGACCGCGTCCGCCTTTTCGGTGATCGGGATCATCTGCATGAAGGGGTTCAGGATGATCGAATAGTACCGGTCCTGATCCTCGTTGAACTTCGGCGGCGGCACGACTCCGAAATCCGCCTCCATTTCGCGCAGCACGCGAGTCCACGCCATGCATTCGCTGTAGAAGAGCGCGCTGTTTTCGGTGAAGATGGGTTCCTGGATGCGGTCGCCGAGGCCGCGGGCATACTTCGAGTACCGGTTCTGGCGGCAGTCGAAGATCCGGTTGTCGGTCCAGAGGAGGTCGTAGATCTTCGCGTACACGTCGATGAGCTTTTCGCCCTCGGTGCCGTTGATGAGGTGTCCGGTCTCGGGATCCTTTTCGATGTAGTGGATGCCGGAGCCCGCGATCAGCATGTCCACCGCCAGCTCGCCGTAGGTGACGTAGCCGTAGCGGTCGGTGTCGGTCATGAGTCCGTCGCCGTCCCGGTCAAGCTCCGCCGCCGCGCACATCGAGATGAACTTATCGAGCGTCCAATGGTTCCCGTCGACGAGCTCGTAGGGGTTTTCCATTGACAGATCCTCGATCATCTGCTTATTGAAGTACAGGGAGCGGATGGAGTCGAAGCGCGTGGTGTCGAAGTCGCTCGTGACGAAGAAGAGCTTGCCGTTGATGTCGAGGTCGTGCACGGAGTTCTGGTCCCACCACACGTTCGTGAGGTCGAGGTCCTCCGAGAGGGTGTTAAGGTCGTAGATGTTGTTCTCCATCGCGATCCCGAAGGAATTCATGAGCGTGCAGAGCGCGACGTCGAAATCGCCCGAGCCCGCCTTGACAGCCTTTTTGAGGTCGGCGGTCGAGTCGGAGACGTTGTTCTCGACGACGTCGACGTTCAAGAGCTCATTCGTGCGCTGGGTGCGCTCGTAGATCGCGTCGTTCACGGGTTCGCCGGTCGTCTCCTCGGTGGTGACGAGGGTATAGGAATACCACGACGCGGTACAGCCGTTGAGGATGGTGAACCGATAGCCCGCGTAGTCGTTTTTCTTCACGCCCGCGGACCAGTCGTAGTCTTCTTCCACGGCGATGAGCGCGTCGGATGCCGTGCCGCCCGCCGTACCTTCCGCGGCTTCGGTCACGGTCGGCGCTTCGGGCGTGTTCTCCGCGGGCGCGTCCGGATTCTCCGCGGCCTTTTCGGAACAGGCGGCGAGGCAGAGCAGGAGCGCGGCGAGGACGAGGGCGGCGAGACGTTTCAGATGCTTCATGGTCAAGAACCTCCTTCCGGGTTGACGCCGGATTTGCCCGGTGAAACGTGTGCAGTTCGCCGGGCCGATGTCGGAAACCTTTCAAAAAACATTATACGTTCCCTCTTGCATTTTGTCAAGAGAGAAAAACAAAAAATTCCGCTCCTTTTCGCAAATCGCGTAAGAGCGGAAAGATTCCGGCAGGCCTGTAAGCCGGGTTCTGTTCCCGCAGAGTATTCCCCGCGGGCGACTGCCATCTATCTGTGACGGATGTTGCCATTCGCCTCAAAGCCGCCTCCGCGGTTCTGCCGGGCCGGCATGGATCCCCGGGTGGGAGATCCCCCGCATGGAGGTGTTGCATCGGATAGGGTTTACATTTGCACACAGTTGCCTGTCGTGCCGGTGAGCTTTTGCCTCGCCTTTCCATCTGTACCGTGCGCGGAGCGCGTTGGTAGTCTATTTCTGTTGCACTTTCCCGGAGGTTGCCCTCGGCGGACGTTATCCGTTATCCTGCCCTGTGATGCCCGGACTTTCCTCATGCCAATACCTTGCGGCGCCATGACACGCGGCAGTCCCGCCTGCGAAGGACATTATAGCATGACTTTTCGGAAAAGTCAAGGGGGGAAAGCGCGCCGCGGAGTCCGCGGTGACCGGGCGGTGCTCGGAGACACATGGCGGGCTCACCGTTGGCAAGCCCGCGAAGAGCGGGTTTTTGCCGTTTATCCTGCTTGCACAGCTTTGCTTGCGCCGTTTATTCAGCTTGCGCGCTGACGCTTGCAGATTTGGTATCGGCGAGGCCGATTGCTTTTTTCGCCTACGCGGCTGGCGGACAAGAGGGCTCCGGAGCCGCCCTCTTGTCAATCACCGCTCCCAGAGGCGCTTTCCTCGCCTCTGGACTCCACCCCTGCCTCAGGTACAACCTCCTTTTTCATTTTGAAGCTCCGTTCAATGGGGCA
>JAFPWV010000183.1 GCA_017412675.1 Clostridia bacterium | reverse complement strand
TTATCGTTTCCCATGGCGATCTGCTGAGCGTTTTCAATTCAATGTTCCTTGGCCTTGAAGTCGAGTCACTGAACGCATGTGAAATGTTTGGCTTTGCCGGCGGGGTATCCCAGATGATTGTGCGGGATGATGGGAAAAGAACGATAAAGCGAATCAGTGACATGTCATTTGTACGATAAATTCTAGTTTGCGGGGACGGCGCGGACATGGATGCAAGTGTCTTCCGACGATTCCCCCCGGCAAGGAAAGGCACGTCTGTCGACCCCGATCTTCCCGGGCAGCACGAAAGCCTGGCCCGTATCCCCGACGTCGGCCGAATTCATGAAGCCGCCAAAGTCCGACCATACTCCCGTCACAATCTCCGGGTATAATATCCCTGTACTCACAGAACAAAACTATCATTATCGGAGGAATCCTGTATGGCAAACCGCATCATTCTAAATCCCGTCTCTTATCACGGCAAAGGTGCGATCAAGGAGATCCCCGCCCTCGCAGCCGCGCGCGGATGGAAGCACGTTTTCGTCTGCTCCGACCCCGATCTCGTGAAATTCGGCGTCACCGCGAAGGTCACCGATCTGCTCGACGAGGCTCAGATCGCCTATACCGTCTATTCCGGCATCAAGCCGAACCCGACCATTGAAAACGTCAAGGACGGTGTGGCGGCGTTCAAAGCCTGCGGCGCGGACTCCATCGTCACCATCGGCGGCGGCTCGTCCATGGACACCGCGAAGGCTATCGGCATCATCATCACCAATCCGGAATTCGAGGACGTCCGTTCTCTCGAAGGCGTCGCTCCGACGAAGAACCACGCCGTACCGACTGTCGCCGTTCCCACGACCGCCGGTACCGCCGCGGAGGTGACGATCAACTACGTCATCACCGACGTGGAGAAGGAACGCAAATTCGTCTGCGTGGACGAACACGACATCCCCGAAGTTGCCGTGATCGACCCCGACATGATGTCCTCCATGCCGAAGGGACTCACCGCCTCCACGGGCATGGACGCGCTGACCCACGCGATCGAGGGATACACGACGAAGGCGGCGTGGGCGATGACCGACATGTTCCACATCGAAGCCATCCGGCTCATCGCGAAGCATCTGCGCGGCGCGGTGCAGAACATCCCCGAAGACCGGGAGGGCATGGCGCTCGCCCAGTACGTCGCGGGCATGGGCTTCTCGAACGTGGGACTCGGGATCGCGCATTCCATCGCACACACGCTCGGCGCGCACTATGACACACCCCACGGCGTCGCCTGCGCCATGATGCTCCCCATCGTCATGGAATACAACCAGGACTATACGGGAGAACGCTACCGTGAGATCGCGCGCGCCATGGGCGTCGAAGGCGTGGACGGCATGACGCAGGAGGAATACCGCAAAGCTGCGGTCGACGCCGTAAAGCGGCTTTCCGCCGATGTCGGCATCCCAGCGAAGAACGACCGCGTCCGCGAAGAGGATCTCGACCAGCTCGCCGCCGACGCGTACGCCGACGCCTGCCGCCCCGGGAACCCGCGCGACACGAACGTGGAAGATCTCAAGGAGCTATACCGGAAGATCATGTGATCCGGACAGAAGAGAAAGACCGTCTCCGGTTGTTGTAAACGGAGGCGGTCTTTTACTGTCTCCACGTGGCATGAGGAAATAAGATCGATGATCACACCAAGTGTCCGTTCCCGGGAACTTGTCGGGAAACCTGGATTTCGCTGCCTGTCGGCTTTCGATCCCCTCTGGCAGATCATTCTGTCGCCCGCATAAACTCCTGCACCAAATAGCTTCTCAGCATCTCGTAATGCCTTTCATCTTTCATCCCCGCTGCGGCGCCGTCGATTTCACAGGCGTGCAGGCATAGTTTGCTTGAGCTGGTGACGATGATCTCATCCGCATCAAAAAGGGCTTCCAGATCGAATGCTTCTTCCCTGAAAGGAATTCCCAATTCCCGGCATGCTACCAGAAGATGCGCCCTGGCGATCCCGGGAAGGATCAGCTCGTCCGCAGGCGCTGTATAAAGTATGTCGCCCTTCAAAATATGCACATTGCTGTGTGCGCATTCCGTTACCCGTCCTCCCGGGCGATAAAAGACCGCCTCCGAGCAGCCTGCTTCGGCGGCCTTCTGGGATGCCATCACCGAGGGGATCAGGTTGATCGTTTTGATATTGCAGTGAAAGAAGCGCGTGTCTTTCGTCGTAATCAGTCGAATGGGCTCACGACCGTCTGAAATCTTCGCAGGGGTCAGGGTGATCCAGAGATTCCCGTTGCCCTGTGTAAAAACATGTTTGCGCAGACCGGTTCCCCGCGTTACCTGATAATAGACGAACAGATCCCCGTCATCCATCTTCTCAACAAGCGTTTGAAGGATATCCTTGAGTTCCCGTTTCGAAACAGGCATCTGGATCTGTAACGCTGCAGCACTGCGGAATAAACGGTCGATGTGCTCATCCAGCGCGAATATCTTATAATTCCGGCAGGGGCCTGCGTCATATACGCCATCTCCGAACCAGGACGCTCTGTCGTTCATCGGTACAGTCATTTCTTCCAAAGGGCCATAGGTCCCATTGTAATACCCAAGTCTCTCCATGGGAATTCCTCCATACGCCGGTAAATCCGGTTTTGCGGCAGCCTCGATCGGCTGCACTTTCCTGTACGTCTGCTCTGCATCGCAGCCGGGCTCATCCGTCCTCATGACGAACGTCTTGTTCACGATCTGCTCCCTGCCCTTGGTGATGCAATTCACGCATGCGTCAGCAAACAGACTGTCTCGGCACTCGTCTTGTTTGGCGAATTACCTTGCTCCTGTCATTATCCGCCCAAAAAGCTAACAACCCAAATCATCCTCGTTATCATCATTTTTCCACATAGTCGATTAGGGCTTTACTGATCACTCTTG
>JAFPWV010000182.1 GCA_017412675.1 Clostridia bacterium | reverse complement strand
ACCAGCACAACCGGGCCGCATACGACAACGCACTCGCGGAGGAGACCGGGATCCGGTACGTGCTGAACCTTTCGGATAATGAGGACAAATACCGCGCTCTCGCCGATGCGGATGACTTCGCCTCGTTCTATTATGATTCGCTCAAGCGGGACGGCAAGGTCCTCCTGATGTCGCTCAACGCGAACTACCGCGCCGACGCGTTTGCGAAGACCGTGGCGGACGCCTTCTATGCCATGACGCAGAACGAGGGACCGTGCCTCATCCACTGCCTCGAGGGCAAGGACCGCACGGGATTCGTGTGCGCGCTCCTCCTTGCGCTCGCGGATGCCACCGCCGACGAGATCCTCGACGACTACATGATCACCTACGACAACTATTATCACGTCACAAAGGAAAGCAATCCGAAGCGGTACGAAGCGATCCGGTCGATCGGCGCGGACTTCCTCTACTGCATCTGCGATGCGGAGAAGGGGACCGATCTCTCGACGCTCAATCTCAAGAAGGGCGCGGAAAACTACCTGCGCCGCGGCGGCCTCACCGACGATCAGATCGCCGAAATCGAAGCGTATATCCGGTGACGGACCGATGGAAAAGCGAACGAAAATCCTGAGCCTCATCGCGGCGATCCTCGTACTGACGGGACTTGCCGCATTCATCGGAGGACTGCATATCCTGTTTCCGAAAGCGCCGCCCGTCCGGCTGCCGAAGGATTACGAGAGGATCACCGTGACGCCGTTCGGCTCGGCGGAGGAAGAGACCATCGCCCGCGAGGATGCCGAGCTACTTCTCGACGTTCTCCGGAAAGCGAAACCCACCCGGCGCATAAGCGTCAACGACACGCCAAACACAAAGAATTATACCGCCTTCACCATCCATACGCCAAACGGGGAGACGCCTTACGCCCGCTTCTATCTCTATGAAGGAAACGGCAGGCTGATGATGGAGATCCCGTACGGCGGAATCTATCTCGTGAACGATCCCGAACACCGCATTTCCGGTCGATGGAAGATCGGGATCAACCCGGCAAAGGAGCAAACACCATGAAGATCTGCAACAGCATTCTCGAAGCCGTCGGACACACGCCGCTCATCCGGCTCAACCGGCTGCCGAAACCCGGCAGTGCGGAGGTCCTCGTCAAGATGGAGGCCCTCAACGTCGGCGGTTCGATCAAGACCCGCACCGCGCTCAACATGATCGAAGCGGCGGAAGAGGAGGGGCTGATCGAGCCCGGAAAGACCATCATCGTCGAGCCGACGAGCGGCAATCAGGGCATCGGGCTCGCGCTCGTCGGAGCCGTCAAGGGGTATCGGACGATCATCATCATGCCCGATTCCGTCAGCGAGGAGCGGCGCAAGCTCATCCGGCACTACGGCGCCGAGGTGAAGCTCATCCATGACGCGGGGGACATCGGCGCCTGCATCGACGAATGCCTCCAGACCGCGCTTCGGATGGAGGAGAAGAACCCGGACGTCTTTGTCCCGCAGCAGTTTGCGAACCGGAACAATACGATGGCGCACAAGAAGCACACGGCGCTCGAGATCATGGCGCAGGTCTGCGGACCGATCCACGGCTTCTGCTCCGGCATCGGTACGGGAGGCACGATCACGGGCATCGGCGAAGTCCTGCGCGCGCAGTATCCCGAGATCGAGATCTGGGCGGTCGAGCCGGAAAACGCGGCGATCCTCGCGGGCGGCACCATCGGCACGCACCTCCAGATGGGGATCGGCGACGGGATCATCCCGCCCATCCTCAACCGCGAGGTCTATGACGACATCTACATCGTCACCGACTGCGAAGCGCTCGAAACCTCGAAGCGTCTCGCGCGGGAGGAGGGCCTCATGGTCGGGATCTCCTCCGGAACGAACGTCGCGGCGGCGCTCAAGCTCGCGGAAAAGCTCGGAAAAGGGAAGACCGTCGTCACCGTCCTGCCCGACACCGCCGAGCGATACTTCTCGACGCCGCTGTTCGGGGAATGATGGAATATCGACCGCTCCGCTGACCACGGGGCGGTTTTTGACGCGTTCCTCTTGACTTTTTCCGCCATCTCGTGTAAAATGATTTTGGCGAAAAACGGGATTTTTTCGGGATGACCGCCTTCCGCCGAATACGATCGCTCGGAAAGGACTGCCATGACACAGGCTCTCGCTTCCCTCAGGGAATTCAGCTTTCTCTCCGCCGTATTCCGCCTGCTGCTCGCGCTCATCGCCGGGGTGCTGGTCGGTTACGGTCGGTCCAGAACGCAGCGTGCGGCCGGGCTGAGGACTTATACCCTCATCGCCGTCGGCTCTGCGCTCAGCGTCATGATCTCTCTCTATCTCTATGAAATGCTTCACGGACCGTGGCTTCCCGTCGTCGAGACCGTCGGCCAGAAGTTCGATGCGACCCGGTATGCGGCCCAGACCATCTCCGGCATCGGTTTCCTCGGCGCGGGCATCATCTTCAAGATCGCGCACAGCCAGGTCAGCGGACTCACGACGGCAACCGGGCTTTTCGCCGTGGTCTGCATCGGGATCTGCGCGGGGTCCGGGTTCTATGAAGCTGTCCTCATCGCGATCTTGATCGTCATCCTCGTGCTCAACGTCATGTGGCCGCTCGAGCGTCAGTTCAAGCGGCGCGTGCGCAACATCAACCTCTATGTGGAGCTATACTCGATCGACGACATCGCCGTCATCTCCGATCTCATCGAGAGCATGAACGCGCAGATCTTCGACATCGAGCTCGAAAGAACGGAGCGGACCGAGAAGGGGTATCCTTCCGCGGTCTTCAACATCAAGATGAGCAAGGAGAACCGTTCGCACTCCGCGATGCTGTCCTCCGTCGCTGAAATGCCCTGCGTCCAGTCGGTGCAGGAGCTGATTTCCTGAAAGGAGGGGAATTCATGTTATCGTTTGCCGCTCCCCTTCGGGAACTCAGTCTCCTGTCGATCCTCCTCCGCCTGTTCCTCTCCTGCGCATGCGGAGCCGTCGTCGGTCTCGAACGCTCCGCCAAAAACCGGCCGGCGGGCTTCCGGACACACATCCTCGTCTGTATGGCCGCCGCGCTTGCCGCACTTTCGGGACTCTATCTCTATCTTGTGATGGGTCTGCCGACGGATATCAGCCGTATCGGCGCGCAGGTCATCAGCGGGCTCGGCTTCATCGGCGCGGGCGCGATCATCGTGACGCCGAACATGGACATCAAGGGCCTCACCACCGCGGCGGGGCTCTGGGTGACCGGCATCATCGGACTTGCCATCGGAAGCGGGTACTATGAAGGCGGGATCGTCGGCACGGCTCTCGTGCTTCTGACGGAAACGCTTCTCGCCTCCCTCTCCTCCCGCATCCAGAAGAGACCGCTCACCATCTTCCGGGTCTACTACCGGGAAAAGACCTCCCTCGATCAGGTGCTCCGGACCTGCAAGGACACGAAGATGACCATCGTCAATCTGCGGATCCGGCTCGTGAGCGGCGAGGACGAGCTGAAGCGCTACCGGGCGGATATCACCCTGCGCGGCACGGCGAAGACCGACGTCCTGCTTTTGAAGATCGAGCACATGTCCGGGATCGACGGCGCATCGGAGGTATAAAGCTCCGCTGAATCATGAAAATCAGACTGTTTGATGACAAAGAGTTTTATAAAAAGCTCGCGGCCTTGACCTTTCCCATCGCGTTTCAGAGCCTGATGCTCGCGGCGGTGGCAGCCGGGGACGCGGTCATGCTCGGCCGGGTGGAGCAGAATTCCATGGCGGCCGTCTCGCTCGCGACGCAGATCCAGTTCGTCCAGAACATGCTGATCTCGTCGATGGTCTCGGGAATGACCGTTCTCGGTGCGCAGTACTGGGGGAAGGGGGACCAGAAAACCGTCCGCGATCTCTTCAATCTCGGGCTGCGCCTCAACGGGATCATCTCGATCGTGTTCTTCGTCGCGTGCGTCTTCTTCCCGCGGCCGCTCATGCTCCTCTACGCGGAGGACGAAGCCCTCATTTCCATCGGCTGCGGATACCTCCGGATCGCGGGATGGTCGTATCTTCTGACGGGGATCTCGCAGTGCTATCTCGGCATGATGAAGATCACGGGACACGCATCCCGGAGCGCATGGATCAGCTCGGTGACGGTCGTCGGCAACATCGCGCTCAACGCGGTCTTCATCTTCGGGCTCCTCGGCGCGCCTGCCATGGGTGCGGAGGGCGCCGCTCTTGCCACGGTGATCGCGCGGATTGCGGAGCTGATCTGGTCGGTCGCATCCACCTTCGAGCGGGACTTCCTGCGGCCCGACATCCGGCGGCTCTTCTTCCGCGATGCGGAGCTCTTGCGCGATTTCCGCAGATGCACGCTGCCCCTCCTCGGCGCTTATCTGCTCTGGGGGATCGGCTTCACGTCCTATACGGCGATCATGGGTCACCTCGGACCGGATGCGGCGGCCGCGAATTCCGTTTCGGCGGTCGTGCGGGATCTGATGTGCTGCATGTGCAACGGCATCGCAGCGGCGGGCGGCATCCTCGTCGGCAACGAACTCGGCGCGGGGAACCTCGAAAAAGGCCGGGTGTACGGCGACCGGACCGCTGTGCTGGCCTTCCTCATCGGGATCGCCTCGTGCCTCATCGTGCTTGCGACCGCGCCCCTCGTCGTGCGGTTCATGATCCTCACGGATGAGGCACGCCGTCTCCTCTCCGGGATGCTCGTCATCATGTCGTTCTATATGATCGCGCGATGCGTCTGCACCATCGTCATCAACGGCATCTTCGCGGCGGGCGGGGACACGCTCTTCGATATGTATTCCCTCGCCGTCGTCATGTGGGGGATCGCGCTGCCGCTGGCGCTGCTCGGGGCATTCGTCTTTCATTGGCCGATCCTCGTCGTCTATGCCTGCACCTGCCTCGATGAGATCGGGAAGATCCCGTGGGTCATGCTGCATTTCAAAAAGCACAAGTGGGTGCGCGACCTGACGCGGGAACGCTGAAACAACGGAGGAAAGAAGAATCGAATGAAAACGATTTATCTCGCCGGGGGCTGCTTCTGGGGATGCGAAAAATTCTTCGAGCAGTTCGACGGCGTCGTGAATACCCTCGTCGGATATGCGAACGGGAACACCGAGAACCCGTCCTACGAGGATGTGAAGCACCGCGGCACCGGCCATGCGGAAACGGTCAGGATCGACTTTGACGAGGCGAGGATCTCGACGGAAGAACTCCTCGATTCCTATTTCCTTGTGATCGATCCGCTGTCCGTGAACCGTCAGGGCGAGGACGAGGGGATCCAGTACCGCACGGGGATCTATTACGACGACGAAAGCCTCCTCCCCGCGATCCGGGCACGGGTCGGGAAGGAAGAGCGAAAACTCGGTCAGCCGCTCGCCGTGGAGGTCGCGCCGCTCGAAAACTTTTATCCGGCCGAAGAATACCACCAGAGGTATCTTGACAAGAATCCCGGGGGCTACTGCCACATCCCGGAGCGCATGATGCATCTTGAGAAAGGAGAAGAATGACATGAAGGTCATCAACGTCTACGAACAGTATTTTGAAGGCAAATGCACGGTCTACGGCACCGAATGGAAGGGCGCGCGCGTCGTCCTCATCGCAACGACGGAGGAGGGGACCATCCGGTATGAAGGGCAGGTCAGCTTCTTTCCTCACACCGAGGAAGACCCGTTCCTGATCCCGTACGACAAGGTCGAGACGAAGGAATTGTATTTTGCGAAAGGACGCCGCTCCAAGAAGCGCGAGGAAGCGTATCTCTCGATCATCCGCGGGATCGGTGACGAGCTGGCTGCGAAGATGAACGGCACGATCGACTGGGACAAGCCGCTGATCGAAGCGCGGAGAGGCTGACATGGCGACGATCACCATACGCCCCCTGACGGTGGAGGACGCTCCGTATTTCGCGGTGGAAGAGGGAAAACAGGGATGGCATACCACGCCGCAGAAGTTCCTCGACCGTCTGCGCGACGCCGGAGAGGGGAAATGCGTCTCCCTCGTCGCCGAGCTTGGCGGGATTCCCGCCGGATATGTGAACGTCTATCACGATTCCGGATTTGACTGGACGCCGTTTGCGGGCTGCGGATACCCGGAGATCGTCGATTTCGCGGTGCTCGAGAAATTCCGCGGACGCGGCGTCGGCTCTGCCCTCATGGACGAGGCGGAGCGCATCGCGGGGATGTATGCCGATACCGTGTTCCTCGGCGTCGGGCTTCATGCGGGCTACGGATCGGCGCAGAGGATGTATGTGAAACGCGGGTACATCCCCGACGGATCGGGCGTCTGGTTCCGCGGCAAGGTCTGCGAGCCCTATACGCCCTGTGAAAACGACGACGATCTCGTCCTGTATCTCTCGAAAAAGCTGCGGTGAGGAGGCCGGCATGATCAACGAACAACGCATCCTTGATACCTTCTGCACCCTCGTTTCCTTCGATTCCGAATCGTTCTCGGAGCACCGGATCAAGGAGTACTTGAAAGGCAGGCTCGACGCGCTCGGGATGCATCCCGTCGAGGACGACGCCGATCTGCTCTGCGGAAAGCGCGGACCGGGATCGGCGGGAAATCTCTATGCGCGGCTCGAGGGAACCGTCGACGGGGAACCGATCCTCTTTTCCTCCCACATGGACACGGTCAGGCCCGGACGCGGAAAGAAGCCCGTCGTGCACCCGGACGGAACGATCACCTCCGACGGAACGACCGTTCTCGGCGCGGACGACTGCGGCGGGCTGACGGCGATCCTCGAAGCGCTTTCCGTGATCCGGGAAGAGGATCTGCCGCACCCGACGATCGAAGTCCTGTTCCCGGTGGCGGAGGAGCTATACGGCCGGGGCAGCGACCGGTTCGACTATACGAAGCTCACGTCGAAGATCTGCTATTGCCTCGATCTCACCGGCGAGATCGGACACGCGGTGACGGACGCGCCGACGATCCTCTCGGTCGACGTCATCGTCACGGGACGGTCCGCACATGCCGGCTTCAACCCGGAGGAGGGGATCAACGCGCTCAGCGCCGCGGCGAATGCCCTCTCGAAGATCCCGACGGGACGCGTCGCTGAAGACACGACCGTCAATTTCGGCGTGATTTCCGGCGGAACCATCACCAACGCGGTGCCGGGCGAGGTCAAGATCGGCGGCGAGGTGCGCAGTCTGCGGCATGAAGAGGCGCTCCGGCGCGGGGAAGAGATCCGGCGGATCTTTGAAGAAGAAGCCGCGAAGATCGGAGCGCGCGCCGCAGTGGAGATCGCCGAACAGGTCCGTGCCTACCGGACGCCGCGGGATCACCGGGTCGTGACACGCTTTGCGGATGCGGTCCAGGCGGAGGGGCTGGAACCCACGCTCGGCGTGACCTTCGGCGGCGCGGACCAGAACCACTATGCGAAGCACGGCATCACGGGGATCGTCGTTTCCTCCGCGATGCACGACGTCCACACGGTCCACGAATACACGAAACTCAGCGAGATCGCGAGCCTCTCGGGGATCGTGCTGCGGCTGATGCGCGGTGAATAACGAAAAAACTGCCTCAATCCGGAATGGATCGGGCAGTTTTTCCTATGTCCGCTTAATCGAATTTCAGCCGTTTTTTCAATACTTTGGCGAAGATATACGCGCATACGATCTTGGCGATGTCCGGGAGGATGTACGGAAAAACGCACATCCCGAGTGCGGACAGAAGTCCTGGCTTCGACGGCGCGACGACCATGAACCACGCGGTCCCGAAGGCATAGCAGACGAGCATCCCGAGGAACATGGCTCCGACGGCGAAGGCTGGCTTTTCTCCGAAGAGATTCTCGGCGGCCCAGTAGATCAGACCGGCGGCGAGGAATCCGATGAGATATCCGCCGGTCGGGCCGACGAGCTTTCCGATCCCCCCGGCAAATCCGGAGAAGACCGGAGCTCCCAGCGCGCCGATGGCCAGATAGACGGCGAAGGCGATGGTCCCGTATTTCCCGCCGAGAAGACAGAGGGCGCAATAGACGCCGAAGGTCTGCAGCGTGAAGGGAACGGGTCCGATCGGCACGGTGATTGATGCGCAGGCTGCGATGAGGACCGCCATGAGCGCAACGCGAACGAGATGCCGGGCGGCAGTTTGCTTTGTCATGTCAGTTCACTTCGGACAGGATGCATTCCGCGGCGCCGGAGATCTGCATTTCCCCGGTTCCGGCGGGGATAAACCAGCTCTCGCCCTTGTGGAGTGGATAGACCTCGTCTCCCCATTCGAGCTCGGCGTCGTCTCCCGCGTCGAGGACGAGGAGGGAGGCAAAGCTGCGGTCCGTGGAATCGTATAGCGCGGTCGAACCGGGCGCGGTCTTGTACTTCACGACGGTGAAATACTCGCACGACGCGAGAATCTCGCAGGTGTCACAGGGACGGAAGCGGCAGGGAAGCGCGAAACGGATCGCGTCGATCTCCTCTTCCGTGCGGAGCTTGATGACGTCGAGGGCCTTTGCCGTGTGGAGCTCGCGCGGCTTTCCGTCGGCGCCGGGCCGGTTGTAATCGTAGACGCGGTACGTGATGTTCGAGTTCTGCTGGATCTCCGCGATGAGGATGCCGGCGCCGATCGCGTGGACCTGGCCGGAGGGGATGAAATACACCTCGCCCGGATGCACGTCGACGAAGTTGAGTTCTT
>JAFPWV010000181.1 GCA_017412675.1 Clostridia bacterium | reverse complement strand
GCGTGGTACTTCGCGGATGTTCAGGAAGCGACCAACTCCCACGACTACAAGTGGGTCACGGAAGGCACGAAGACGGTGGAAGAATGGACCGCGAAACTCCCTGAGCGCGACTGGACTGCGCTGGAACACTCCTGGTCCGATTCTCACATCAACTGAGTGCTAACCGCGAAAGCACAACAACAAAGCATCATTCATGAAAGAGCCCTCCCTGTTGTACAAGCAGCAGGGAGGGTTCTCTCTGTAAATTGTGAATGATGAGAGCAAATCCATCACACCATCAAATCATCATAACTCCCGATCTCCCGGAGGATCCGCCGGACGGTGCGAGGACCGATGCGCTCTGCGTCTGGACGGCGGGCCATGGCGTCGTCTGCGTAGTCCGTGCGGTTGAATTCCACGGAAATCTCCATCGGGAAGAGGACCCGGAAGGGCTTGACTGACCCGGCGAGCTTCACGGCGCGGGCGGCGGATTCCCGGATCAGGCGTTCCGCTTCCTCCTCCGGCAGACAGACCGCGCGGTTCCGGCCGGATGCCGTCTTGACCGACGCCGTCTCGATGTTCCCGAAGAGGGTACGGACTTCCGCGCAGGCTGCAAAATCGCCGGAGGCCATGACGAACGGGACGCCGAGGGTACCGGCATAAACCGCCAGCTGCCCGGTCTCCCCGTATCGCCTGCCGTTGATCCGGTAGTCGTGCCAGGCGACGGAGCTCTGCGTGTGGTCGAGAAACGCGTTCTGCGTCCCAGCCATGGCGTGCGCGCCGATCTCGAAGCAGGCGTCTGATTCTCCGATCGCTTCCATCGGAGCGATCTGCGCGCGCGGATCGAGCAGGTCCATGATGAAATTGCGGCCGCCGCCGTGACCGTCGAGAACAAACACCCGGTCCGCGCCGCCGTCAAACGCGCCTGCGATCGCTGCGTTGGTGTCGGCCATCAGTCTTTCCAGCGCATACCGGTCACCCGATGATACCATCTCGAGCGTGGAGACCCCGGAGATCCCTTCGAGGTCGGTTTCAATGAAGATCGTCATGTCACCCTCCCGCCGGCATATGCCGGTATCGTTTATCGTTGTTTCCCGTTCCTATCATATCACGCGGAGGTGAAAGTGTCAAGCGGGCGCGGAAAAACAATTCCCGCTTCCGAGGTTCCTTTCCCGAGTCGCCAGAATTCTCTTGACACCGCCGCGCGGATGATGTATAATGAAATAAACAGATTTACGATCAAGAGAGGACAACAGCATGGACTTTACCGAACTCAAATCAATCGTCATGGATGCCGGAATCAATCTTCTGCTCGGCATCATCATCCTCGTCGTCGGGCTCTTTCTCACCCATTGGATCGTCAAGCTCATCTCCCAGAGCAAGGCGTTCGTCAAGCTCGACCCGTCCCTTCAGAGCTTTTTCCGCAATCTGATCAAGATCCTTCTGATCGTGACCGTCGTCCTGACTGCGGCAAGTGTTCTCGGCGTCCCGCTCACCTCCGTCATCACGATCTTCGCCTCGGCGGGCGTCGCGATCAGCCTTGGCATGCAGGGCGCGCTCGGAAACCTGGTCGGCGGCGTGACGCTCCTGATCCTGCAGCCGATCAAAACGGGTGAATTCGTCAAGATCGGTGAGCATGTCGGCTTCGTGAAGAATATCGGCGCATTCTATACCGAGATCAAGACGAAGGACAACACGATCATCAGCCTCCCCAACAGCAACCTGACGAACACCGCGGTGATCAACTATACGCGCGGCGGGATCCGTCGAGTCGAAGTATCGTTCCTGGTGAGCTACACCACCGACATCGACCTGGCCTTCAACACCCTCAAGAATATGACCAAGGGAAGCGATCTGATCCTTCAGGACCCGCCGCCGAAGGTTGTCTTTGATAAGTGCAGAGATTCCGGCATGGAATTTGAGGTCCGTGCATGGACGGATGCGCCGAACTTCAGCAAGGTTCGGAAATACATGACCCTGGCAGGGAAGAGAGCGCTGGATGAAGCCGGCATCAGGATCCCGTACCAGCAGATGGATGTCCATATCAAGCAGGATTGAGAGACGGGAGTGCCTCTATGTCTGACCGCATCTTCACCCCCGTCACCGTCGGGTCGCTGACCCTGCCGACGAGGCTGATCCGATCCGCGACGGAGCTGTTCGGTTCTCTCCCGGACGGTCATGTGCCGCCTGAGGAGATCGAGATCTACCGCCGTCTTTCGCGCGAACCGCTCGGCCTCATCCTCACCGCGCACACCTGCGTTTCCCCCGAGGGCCGCGCCAACCGGTATCAGAACGCATTCTGGGATGACGGATATCTCCCGGACGGCCAGGCCATTACCGAAGCGTGCGCTCCCGTCCCCTGCGTCATGCAGCTCGGTCACGGCGGCATGAAGGCGAAGGGGAATAACGGCGGCCTGCCGATCTACACCCCCGACACGATGACGGAGCAGGAGATCCGCGAGCTGGTCCGCGCTTTCGGACGGGCGGCGCTCCGGGCAAAGACGGCCGGTTTCGGCGGGGTGATGATCCACGTCGCCCATCTCTATCTCTTTTCCCAGTTTTTCTACCCGGAATTCAACCACCGGACGGACCGGTACGGCGGATCGGCGGAAAACCGCATCCGGATCGCGGCGGAGTGCGCGGAAGAGATCCACGCGGTCTGCGGCGACGACTATCCCGTCCTCATGAAGCTCAACGCCACGGACCGGGACCGGACGCCGGAATACGAGCGCGACGTCGCGGATGCGCTGCGGATCGCGGAAGAATGCGGGATCGCGGCCTGCGAGATCTCCGGATGGGATTCCGCGCCGTGCGTCATCACGGAAAAGCCGTATTTCATCGACGTGGTGAGGCGGCTGAAGGAGAAGGTCACGCTTCCCCTCATCGAGGTGGGCGGGATCCGGTGCGCGGCGGACGTGGAAGCCGTTCTCGACGCGGGTGCCGTCGCCGCATCGGTGAGCCGTCCGCTGCTCTGCGATCCGTCCTTTCCGACCCGTCTGCGCGGAGAAGAAGGACACCGTTCGCCGTGCCGCTCCTGCGGATTCTGTTTCCGTCCCTATCCGGAGCGCGGAAGGATCTGCGCCATGCACCGGAATTGACCCTCCGGTGTTGACCGTATATCGCAAAAGCCCGCGGATTCGCTGCCGCGGGCAGTTTTTATGCGGGAGACCGTCCGCGCTTCCGGGCAGAAAATCGCCGGGAATTCGCCGTTTCCCATTGACAGCGCGCCGAGATTACGGTACAATGAAAACAGAGGAAAAGCCCGTCGCCATCCGTTCTGAAAAATGGATCGCCGGGCATCGTCCGATCCATAAGACGCCGCGGAAGCGTCTGAGAATAGAAAACAAAACACATTCTGCGCGAAGCGCAAAGGAGGAACTCATATGCGTACGAAAAATCTGGTTCTGTTGGTATTGACACTGGTCCTGGCCGTCTGTCTGGCGGCTGCGGCTCAGGCGGCTGACGGCGCGACGGCTGCAAAAGCGGCGAAACCGCCCGTCATCGACGGCAGCATCGACGACGTGTGGGACACCACCGAAGCGATGTCTGCCCTGGTCTATGACAACGTCGAGTGGGATTTTGAGGACCTCACGGATATGGAGATCGCGACCGGGTACACGAAGGTGCTCTGGCAGGAAGATACCCTCTATCTGCTGGCGGTCATCACCGACAAGACGATGGATTCCGATGCCAAATCCACGACCAACGGCATCAACTTCTGGGTTTCCGAGACCAATTCCGGGAAGGAGACCTTCAACGAAGCGGACGGCGACTGGCACATCTTCTGCAACGCCGACGGCGGGACCAACTACTACACCGGCAACAAGAACGTCTACGGACAGGCGGAGATGGCCGCCGAGCGCACCGCGGATGGTTACATCGTCGAGGTGGCCGTTCCGGTGATGACGTCCGGGTTTGAATATGCCGCGGGGAACAAGATCGGCTACAACATCTCCGTCGACGACGATCAGGACGGGGACAACAACCGCGACACCTTCACCTCCTGGCAGACGTATGACGGAAGACCTTACTGGGAAAAGACCTCTGCGCTGGAAGAGGTGACCCTCACCGGGGATTCCGCGGGTTCCTCCGGAGCAGCCGTCGATCAGACGGTCCCGCTGGACGTCGTGGAGATCCCGGAAAAGGCCGTGACGGTCGACGGCGTCATCGCGGACGGCGAATGGGACGGCGCGACCCGGATGCTTCTGAACATTTCCAATACCTCCAAGTGGACGGAGAACGGCGCGGGCATCGTCGGCACGGATGGCTGGTCCAAGCTCGGCCACACGGATGACGACTTCTCGACGGAGCTGGCGTTCACCATGAAGGGGGAGAACCTCTACATCCTCCTCACCCGCAAGGATTCCACGCTGAACTTCGCCTCCGACAACTACCACCGCCCCTATTCCTCCGACTGTGCCCTCATGTGGTTCTACGATCCCGATTACGGCGCGCAGTACGGTCTGCAGCTCCTCGCTGCGAACAAGAGCGGTACACCGATCATCGGCTACTTCTTCATGGATTCCGATCAGAACGATTCCATCAACATGATGGAGGACGGCTATGCCGAGGCCGTGACCAAGACCACCGCGGACAGCTACATCATGGAAGCGCGCGTGGATATGTCCGGCATGGACGACTTCGGGCATGAGATGCTCGAGAGCGGCAACATCCGCGTGACCTGGTGCGCGGTCAACATCTGCGAGGACGGATGGGACAGCGACGACGGACAGCACGTCCTCTGGGGAACTTACAACTATCAGGCCCAGTACAAGGGCGTCAACGACTGGGACAACGCGCCCGTGGCCAAGCTCAGCGGAAGCTCCGCGGCCGGTACCGGTACGGACACTCCTGCCGATGCGGCAAGCGCCGGTGCCGAGCTTCTGGCGAAGTCCTGGGACACCATCTATGTCGACTATGAGATGATGGTCGACGGCAACGCGGGCGGCTGGCTGGCCGACAACCCGGTCGAAGGTCCGATCGAGCAGGTCGAGCTCCGCGGCTGGGCGCACATTTCGACGCCGATCAAGGGCTTCGCCTACACGATCGACGGCGGTGAAGCGGTCCGCTCCGAAGACTATATCCAGGACAGACCCGACGTCAAGGCGGTGATCCATGAGGAAGCGGAAGGCTTCGACATGTCCATCGAAGTCGACCAGCTCGCGGTCGGCGACCACGTCATCAAGATCTACGCGATCGACGCGGACGACAACCTCGTCGACACGACGTTTGAATTCCCGTTCGTGAAAGAAGCGGCTCCCGAACCGTCTCCTGCTCCCGAACCGGCGCCGGAACCGGAACCCGAACCCGAGCCGGAGCCCGAACCGGAAGCCCCGGCGGAAGAACCCGCTGACGAAGCGCCTGCGGCGGATACCCCGGCCGCGGCGGAAAAGCCCGCGGAGAGCGCGAAATCCGGCTGCGGCTCCATGATCGGCGGCGGTCTGATCGTGTTCGTCACGATCCTCGGCGCCGCGTGGGTCATGAAGAGAATGTGACCGGCACGGGAGGTTCATCATGGCAAAACTGAAAATCGGCGTCTTCGGCGCACACCGCGGCATGACGATGATCCATCAGCTGCTCCGCAATCCCGACGCGGAGGTGACGGCGATCTGCGACAAGCACCGTCCCTCCCTCGAGGCGGCGGGCAAAACGGCGGCGGACGCGGGGCTGAAGGTCGCGCTCTTCGAGAACTTCGAGGACTTCTTCGCATGCGACATGGACGCGGTCGTGCTGGCGAACTACGCGCATGAACACGCGAAATTCGCCGTGCGGCTCCTCGACAGCGGGCGGCACATCATGAGCGAGGTGCTGACCTGCGCAAACCTCGCCGAGGCCGTCGCGCTGATCGAGGCGGTCGAGCGGAGCGGAAAGATCTATCAGTACGCGGAAAACTACTGCTTCTTCAACACGACGGCGGAGATGCGGCGGCTGTACCGCGCGGGAGACATCGGCGAACTGATGTACGCGGAGGGCGAATACATCCACGACTGTGCGTCGATCTGGCCGCAGATCACCTACGGGGAACGCGATCACTGGCGCAACCGCGACGCCTCCACGTTCTACTGCACGCACTCCCTCGGCCCGATCCTCCATGCCACGGGGCTCAGACCCATCCGGGTCGTCGGGCTCGAAGGGCAGGAGCAGGAATTCATGATCAAGCTCGGCGCGCGGGCCGGGGCGTTCGGCATGGAGATGGTGACGCTCGAGAACGGCGCGGTCGTGAAGAGCATCCACGGCGGGCTGAAGCGTGAGCCGGGCTCCATCAACTACGAGATGTACGGGACGCGCGGCTCGATGGAGACCGATCGCTGGGACGGCGGGAACCTGCACGTCTGGCGCGAGACCACGGGCAACTGCGTCGGCGAGCATGAGAAATACGCCCCCGCGTTCCGGCTCGAAGGCGCGGAGGGCACCGGACACGGCGGCAGCGACTACTTCACGACGCACTACTTCGTCCGCTCCATCCTCGGAGACGAGGCAGCGCGCGCGGAGGCGGTGGACGTGTACCGCGCGGTCGACATGTGCATCCCGGGCATCCTCGCCTACCGGTCCATCGTGGAAGGCGGCAGGACGCTCGAGGTGCCCGATCTGCGCCGGCCCGAGGAGCGCGACCGCGTGCGGAACGACACCTTCTGCACGTTCGAGGAGTCCGCGGGGGACATGTACGTCTCTCCCACCGCCGCGCAGTGGAAGCAGCCGGTCATCGACGACGCGGTCTACGAGGAAGTCCGCCGGAAGTGGCTGGCGGGCGAGCCCGGCTGACGGGACTTGAACCGGAGGTAGCGCATCATGACGAACAGATTCAACATTCTCGACTGCGGCGCGGTGCCGGACGGCCAGACCGATTCCACCGCCGCCATCCAGAAGGCGCTCGATCTGGCGGGCGAATGCATGGGTGAGGTGATCGTCCCGCCGGGGATCTACCTCACCGGACGGCTCACCATGCGCCCGCAGACCAAGCTGTCTGGCACGTCCGCCTGGCTGTTCGGCGGCTACGGCGGCTCGATCTTCCGGCTGAACACGGCGGACACCGACTGCATGATCGACATCACCGGGGCGTTCGGCGTTCAGATCTCCGGCATGAACCTCGAAGGGTGCCGGCTCGGCGAGGGCATCCACGGCGTCAAGCTGTACTGGCCCGTGTACAACGGCGGCGGCCGGGAGGACACCCCCACGATCGACGACTGCAAGATCGGGCATTTTACCGGGGACGCCGTGCACCTCGAACACATCTGGTGCTTCTCCGTCCGCCACAGTATGCTGTGCTTCAGCGGCGGCGCGGGGCTCTACATCGACGGCTGGGACGGCTTCATCCTCGACAACTGGTTCTCCGGCAATGCAAACGGCGGCATCCGGGGCGGTCCGGTCGCCTGCTCCGTCACGACCACGGGCAACCGCGTGGAGTGGAACCGGGTCGGCGGCTTCGTGATCCCGTCGGGGAACACCATGAACATCACCGGGAACTATTTCGACCGCAGCGGCGGACCCGCGCTCAAGCTCGGTGCGCCGGACGGCGGGATGGAATCGGTGACGATCACCGGAAACCTCATCAACCGCAGCGGCAAGCCCGGACCGGGCCTCGAAACGGAGGAGGAGAACTCCCATGTGCTGATGGAGAAGTGCGTCAACGTGACCTTCACGGGGAACACGCTCCGGCACGGACGGGACGACAACGGCGCGGGGGTATGGAGTCCGGACATCTCGCTGGTGATCCGCGACTGCGATTACTGCGTCTTCGCCAACAACGCGATGCACCACGGCTCGATAAAGGAGAGTGTCCGCTGGGACGGCCGGGGAAGCTGCCGTTTCGACGGGAACCTCGGCGAACCGGTGGGGGAAGCATAAAGAAGAAACCGCGCGGAGGTCTGCCATGAGCATCTATATCGCCTGTACGCTGTTCGCCACGATGATCCTCGTCTATTGGGTCATCGCGGAGCTCTTTACCATGCTGTTCCGCTTCACCGGCCTGCCCGACGAGCGCGCGCGCTTTCAGGTCGTCTCCCTCCTCACCGGATGCGGCTTCACGACCCGCGAGAGCGAAATGATCCTCTCCTCCCGCTCCCGCCGCCGCCTCGCAAGGATCACCATGCTCTTCGGCTATGTTTTCAACATCACCATCGTTTCCGCGTTCGTGAACGTCTTTCTCTCCCTGAAACTGGTGCAGGCGGAGCATACCTTCGCGGCGGTGCTCATTCCGCTGGCAGCTGCTCTCGTCGTCCTCGCGTTGGGCCGGATCCGTCCGGTGCGGGCGCGGATCGACGGCCTGATCGGAAAGCTGGTCGGGAAGCTCCTCCGCCGCGGCGCCGAAAACACGGTCCTTCTGATCGATTACATCGGCGCGGATTCCATCGCCGTCGTCACCCTGAATCATGTGCCGGACCGCCTTGCCGGGATTCCTCTGCGCGATTCGGGTCTGCGGAATCAGGAGAACATCCTCGTGATGCTGATGGAGCGCGGCGGGCAGAAGGCCTCGGCCGTGAGCGCGGATACGGTTTTCCTCCCCGGCGACAAGCTCACCGTCTTCGGCAGCTTCACCGCCGTCTGCCGCGCGTTCGAGGCCGAGGAGCGATTCGAGGGGTAGGGCAGAGCAGGTGTACAATGGTTTAAAAGCTTATCCTGATTTCACGGAGGCACGCGTATGAAAAGATCAGCCGCTGGAATGCGGTGGAGCTGATGGAGGCGTGAACCGCCTCTTGTTAAGCAACCGCCTGATGTCGTTCAGGCGGTTGTCTTTTGCGTGATGCTGTGAGGGGACGGAATTCCATCCGGCGCAGGCTTGGCTGCAGAATGATCCTCTCCCTATCCTATATTGGAGCACGTTTTGGGTCCATCTCGGCAAAATTCCGCAATAGATTTTTCACATTTTTTATGTGCTCTCTTGACACCGATTGCGCTATGTGATATAATGGCCTATGTATAGTGGGTTAAGTATTCCCAATGCTGAATCCACGAAAGAAATCCCCATCCCAAGTCAAATCTTTTGTGCGGCGGT
>JAFPWV010000180.1 GCA_017412675.1 Clostridia bacterium | reverse complement strand
TGATTGGCAAGAGGCCGGCCGCGGAGGCCTCTTGTCCGCCAGCCGCGCAGGCGAAAAAAACGATGGATTCAGCGATTACATCCCCGCAAACGTTAGTGCGCAAGCCGAATGAACGGTGCAAGCGAAGCCGCGCTGACGGAATGACCGGCAAAAACCCGCTCTTCGCGGGCTTGCCAACGGTGAGCCCGCCACCTGTCCACGGGCACCGCCCGGCCGCACAGACAAAATGAACGACCTGCACCGCGGGCTTGCGAAGTGAGCCAGCCGACTGTCACCGGGCACCGCCCGGCGCAAGCGTCAGCGCGCAGACAGAATGCGCGGCGGCAAAATCAAATCGTATGAACTTCGACCAGTTCCGGCTTTTCGTTCACGCGAAGCCCCAGCCGCGCCGCCATCTCTTCGGCGATCATGTACGACGGCAGATCCACCGCGACCTCCGCTTGATGCGCGTCACACCCGATGCAGACCTCCGCCCCCAGCTCCCCGCAGAGCGCGAAGAACCGCTCGTGCGGATACGCCCGGTGATCCCGGATGCCGAGCAGGTTGATCTCGAGCGGGATCCCCGCCGCCTTCGCCGCTTCGATCAGGCGCGCGTAGTGCTTGTCATAGATCTCCCCGGGCCCCGTGTAGTTCATCAGATCCGGGTGCGCCACATAGGTGAAGACTCCCGTCCCGATCCCCTCGATCACCTGATCGACGTAGGCCGCGAGATATCCCTCGTCGTCCGAGGAGACGCCCGAATACTTCCCCTCCATCTCGTTTCCGAGGAAGTGCTGGCCGAGGATCAGATAGTCCACCGGGTACTGCGTCGCCATGACGAGGAAATCCCGGAAGAACTTCGGATAGTATTCCGCCTCGTACCCGATCTTCACGTCGATGGTCCCCCGGAATTCCTCCCGCAGCGCGAGCAGCGTCTCGACATAGTCCGCCTGACGCTCGCGGCGCATCCGGAAGCCCGAGTAATACCCCTCCGGGAACGGGTAGGGCGCGTGGTCCGCGAAGCCGTAGACCTTGAGCCCCGCCGCGACGGCGCGCTCGATGTATTCCCTCTCCGTACCGCTGGCGTGATGGCAGCGGACCGTATGTGCGTGCAGATTGCAGATCATCCCCATGAATCGTCTCCTCCGTTTCCGCGCGGAACCGTTCTCCGCGCTGCCCGCCTTATTGTAGCACAAACCCCGCCGTACTGCAATATCGAATTGTACCAATCTATGCCGAAAGTTCGCTCCCCGCTTCGTCAGCATCCCCCGTCGGGGGCGTTTTCGGGGGCGTTCCGAGGGGGGCTTGACAAATAAATCTGCTTATGGTATAATAGTGTTAATAATTGTACCGCGGAGGTTCGTATGCTGCAAAGAAGACCCCTGACCCTGTGCGCGGAATGCGGCGAATGGCTGTACGACGGCGACACCGTCTACACGCTGCTGGGCCGCACCTACTGCTGCGCCTGTGTGCGCGCCGCGCTGACCGTATGCCGACCCGAGGCGCCCTGCCTGCCGGTCCCCGCCCGATCTGCCTGTCCCGACCCTGCCCGCGCGGGGACTACCCGGAAAGGGGGGCGGTCAAGATGATCACCGCGAAGGATCTGAAGCGCGCCGAGAAGCTGCTCCGCGATCTGCCCTACATGGAGACCGCGCTCGTCTATTACGATTCCCTCGCCGACACGCCCCTGCCCCACAAGGACCGTCGTCTCCTGCGCGCGAAGCAGGCGGGGCTGCGGGAACGCATCGCGGCGGCTGAACGGGCCCTCTCCCTGCTCACCCCGGACGAGCGGCGGGTCGCGGACAGCCTCTTCCTCTCCGACACGCCCGGCGTCGACCGGTGCTGCGCCGCCTGCGAGATCGAGAAGAGCAGCGTTTACCGCAGGCGCCGCCGCATCCTCGAAAAGGTCGCCCTCGCCATGTGGGGAGGAGGGAAGAGGGATGAGTGAGGGAGTTATGGAGTGAGGGAGTGAGGGAGTTATGGAGTTGGGAATTCAGAATGCAGAATTCAGAATGCAGAATTGGCAAAAAAAGAGAAAGCCCGGGGGCTCTCTCTGGGTATGGTATGTTTTAGGGCTTACGGTTCCGCCGTCACGCTCTCGGCGACCTTCAAAAGTTCTTCCACCGCGAGCGGAATCAGGCGATACTCAAGAATCGAATCTTCCGGCGGAGCTGTGACGAATGCGCTCAGTTCATAGAGATACTTACCGTCTGACCAAATGATAAAAGCAGTTTTTCCGTATTCTCCTCCGCCAGCCCAATCTACCGTCTGGATAATTCCTTCATACGGACCGATCTTTACGTTTTCAGTTTCGACCTCGCTTCCATCTTCATCACCGTACCCGAACGTTCCGCTTTCCCAGATAAAACGCTCGAATTCGATCTCGCTATAGCAGCCACCCTTGCGCTGATATAGAATTGTGAGATGTGGAGCCCTCGGATCGTCGATTTCGCTTCGGATGTCTTCTTCGTACCCTTCCGGCAGGTATGTCGGCTCTCCGCCGCACTCGATCCAGTCTTCGTCTCCGTTCCGCTCGACCGTCACTTCAAACCGCCCGTCGTCCAGGCGCTTCGCCGTCGTGCGCGTGCGGATCATATCCACGATCGGCCCGGCCGCTATCGCCGTAACGGACAGGAACGCCAGCGCCGCGAGGATCGCCGCCGTCCGCACGCTCCAGCGTCTGCCGGTTGCCGCCGGTTTCGCCGCACGGTCTCCGCGTCCGCTCTTCGTGAAGAGCTTCTTCCGGCGCCGCTCGAAGCGCGGGGAAAACCGGTGCTCCTCGTCCATATATCTTTCAAATGCCGCGAGCCGCTCGTCTGCGAGGATCTCCCCCGCCGCCCGCATCAGCTCGTCGTCCGTGTATGTCTGTTTTCCGTTCATTGCGTTTCTCCTTTCTCGTGTTCCGCGAGCCAACGCCGCAGCATCGTCCGCGCCCTCTCCAGCCGGGTCCTGACCGTGCTCTCCGGGATGCCGAGCAGCCGGGCGATCTCCCGGATCCCGTATCCTTCGCCGTATCGCAGGCGCACCGCCTCCCGGTATTTCGCGGGCAGGCCGTCCACCGCCTCCTCGAGCGAGCCGAAGTCCTCGGCGAGGAAATACGCGTCCTCCGCGCTCACCCCGTCGCTTGCCTCCTCCAGCCAGTCGCCGTCGGGGGCGTTCTCGGAATCCCTGTCCGGATCGGCGGGGGCAAGCGTCTCCCGTTTGGCGCGGCGCGTCCGGCGTCTCCAGCGGTCGATGGCGGCGTTTTCGGTGATCCGCATCACCAGCCGCCTCCTCTGCCGCTCGTCGAGACCTTCAAAGTCCCCGGGGTGCGCGCAGATCTTCTCGAGGGCGTCCATCACCGCGTCCTCCGCTGCCCAGTCGTCGCCGAGGATGTCCCGCGCGGTGTGGAACATGGCGTTTCTGTACGCCCGAAAGATCGCCTCCGCCGGGCTCGCCGCGGGCTGTTCCGCCGGTTCTTCCGGTTCTTTCGCCGGAGTGCGCCGCAGGGTTCGGATCAGCGCCTCGAGCATGACGGCACCCCCTTTGCTTTGATCTGTCCGGGACCCGTACGCCGTCCCGTTCACCCCTTTAGACGTTTCATCCGTCCGTTTTGTCCCATGTTCGGCGAAAAAAACCGCGCCGCGGCGCATTTTTGTTGATTCGCACAAAAACGAGCGGATTTCCGCGGCTTTTTTGAGGAAAACGACTTGTATTCCCGCCGCCCATGTGGTAGAATGGACGTGACGACAAATCGACTTTCCCATCATCAAGGAGGACACCATGCTGACGCTTGCGCAAAACAAAAAGACCGACTACCGCATCGTGATCGCGAAGAATCCCGCACCCTCCGTCTTCCACGCCGCGGAGGAGCTGCGCCGCTTCCTCTGGGAGATCTCCGGCGCGAACTTCCCCATCGTCTTTGACGACGTCCCGGCCCGCCCGAAGGAGATCGTCGTCGGACAGAACGCCCACCTCGCCGCGCTGGACACGGGCATCGACGTCGCCGCGCTCGGACGCGAGGGGATCTGGCTCAAGACCGTCGGGGACACCCTCGTACTCGCGGGCTCCGACGTCCGCGGCGCGCTCTACGCGGTGTACGAGCTCCTCGACGAGCACCTCGGTTGCCGCTGGTTCACCGCCGAAATCTCGAAGATCCCGCACCGCGCGGTACTCACCCTGCCCGCGCTCGACAAGCGCTTTCTCCCGCCGCTCGAATTCCGCGACCCGTACATGCTCTCCTACGGCGACGGCGCGTTCTATTCCCGCAACCGCTGCAATGCCGAGAGCGCGCGTCTCGAACCCTTTGAGGGCGGCAAGGTGACCTACGCCCGCTTCGTGCACACCCTCGACGAGCTCGTCTCCCCGAAGACGTATTTCGCCGAGCATCCGGAGTATTTCGCCCTGCGCTACGACAAGGACGGCGAAAATCCCACCCGTCAGAGCGGCTACGCCCAGCCCTGCCTCACGAACCCCAACGTCCTCGAGATCGCAAAGAAGAACGTGAGAAAGATCCTTGCCTCCCGCCCCGACGCCGACATCCTCTCGGTCTCGCAGAACGACAATTACTCCTACTGCCAGTGCGACCGGTGCAAAGCCGTCGACGAGGAGGAGGGCAGCCACGCCGGGACCCTGCTCCGCTTCGTCAACGCCATCGCCGAGGACATCGAAACGGACTACCCGAACGTCGCCATCGACACCCTCGCCTATCAGTACACGCGCAAGCCGCCGAAGATCACCAAGCCGCGCAAGAACGTGATCGTGCGCCTCTGCTCGATCGAGTGCTGCTTCGGCCATCCCCTCGACGAATGTTCCCTCTCCGGCACCGAGGGCGGGCAGGGCTCGTTCACGTCCGATCTCGAGGGCTGGTCCGCGATCTCGAACCGCCTGCACATCTGGGACTACACGGCGAACTTCGCCCACGCGATCCAGCCGTTCCCGGACTTCAAGGTCCTGAAGCCGAACATCGAGTACTTCATCCGTCACGGCGTCACAGGCATCTTCGAGGAGGGCGAGAACAGCGTTCCGGAGCATGGCGAGCTCAACCCGCTGAGGCAGTACGTCCTCGCCAAGCTCCTCTGGAACCCCGACCGGGACTTCGACACCCTCGTGAACGAGTTCCTCGCGGGGTATTTCGGTATGGCGGCCCCGGCCATCCGCGCGTGGTACGATCTGCTCCACGCCGGGGTAACCGAGGACGTGCATGTGCATATCTATGACAGCCCGCGGCAGCCGTACCTGTCGGAGGAATTCCTCGACGCGTCCGAGCCCCTCTTCGACGAGGCGGAGCGACTTGCGGAGGACGACGAGATCCTCGCGCGGGTGAAGAAGCTGCGCCTGTCGATCCGGTATGTCCGCCTCGCGCTCACGCCGACCGACGATCCGAACCGGGCCGAGGCAGCCGAGCGGTTCATCGAGGACGTCCGCGCGTCAGGGATCGGGTCGTACCGCGAGGGCACGGTCCTGGCCGACGTCGAGCCCAAGATCCGCGCGGGAACGATCTGAGGCGGGGCCTCCCGGAAAGCCCTTTGGCCCTCGGGCGCTCCCGGCTGCACGTCCGGAAACAGCCCGCACGCCGCGCAGACGCCCACGGAATTTTTTCCACGGAAAGCCTTGACAAACCCCGCCCCGGGTGATATAATAAACAGGCATTCAACCGGAATCCCGGACGAATGCCGACGCTGGTGTGGCTCAATGGCAGAGCAGCTGATTTGTAATCAGCAGGTTGTTGGTTCGACTCCGATCACCAGCTTGAACGCAGCTCGCACGGGAGACCGGCGGACTGCCTCATACGGGGGAATTCCCGAGTGGCCAAAGGGGACAGACTGTAAATCTGCTGGCACCGCCTTCGGTGGTTCGAATCCACCTTCCCCCATCCAAAAAGAGAGAGGTACGCAAGTGCCTCTCTCTTTTTGGATCGATCCGAGGGTGGGTTCGATGCCGAGGGAGTGAATGACAGTCCGGTGGACTGCGCCGCTCATACCGTCTGCGCGGCTTCGCTTGCGGGGGACGTGCAGCTTTGCATTTCATGCAGGGGAGATGAGGAAGAAAGCCCTTCGGGGCTTTCAGGGATCGCCTGCGCGGCTGGCGGACAAGAGGCCTTCACGGCCGGCCTCTT
>JAFPWV010000179.1 GCA_017412675.1 Clostridia bacterium | reverse complement strand
GATTCCCTCGATCTTCGCTATGACGGCAAAGTGAATCTTGATGAGTATATCGAACAGATGAAACCGGATTATGTCTTCTGCATTCGGGATTATGAATCCATGCTGGATGTAACCTCAAACGGACAATGATTTGATCTTTTGATCGGCGAAGTCGTGTTCCGGGATGAAGTGCCGTGACCCGAGCCGCCCATTCGGGGGGACCGTGCGGACACTCACTTGTTAACAATTTGTAAATTTCTCCGAATTCCCGAAACAAAATGTGATTTTGAACGTCTATATAGGTGAAAGCGGACTCGGACAGGCAAGACGATTCTTCATGATGATAAAAAGAAAATGAACCCCTACCATGCGGCAAAAGGTTCATTTGTGTTTCTTTTTGAGTGCTTCGACAAGCTCCCTGACGATGGCGAACTCTTCGTCCGACAATTCCGACACGTCGAGCACTTTTTTGTTGTCCAAGCCGAGCAGAAAATCCGTGGAGGTATGGAAAATACGCGATAACTGAACGAGGACTTCCGGAGACGGATTTCGTTCCTGCTGTTCATAATAAGATACGACGGATTTTGTGACGCCCAGTTTGTCAGCAAGCTGTTTCTGCGTGAGTCCCGTATCGAGACGGAGCTTTTTTAACCTGCTGCCGAAATCAACCATATTCATCCCTCCAATTCACAAATAGTTTACACAAAACAGAACTAAAATGGTTGACGTGCGGAATCAAAAGGGTTGACAAATCCTTGGATATATGGTATCATGGAAATACCGACAGGCAGTCGCACCGAACGATGTCAGCAGTTTGCTTTTTCAAGGTATCAAAAAAGAACCGATATGGGAGAAGAAATTATGAAGAATAAGAGACGATCCATCCGGTGCTTCCTTTTGCTCCTCGTTCTTTTGTTCGCGGCATCCGGCTGTCATCGCGGAGACGTTGGCAAGACCACAGGCGGAAACGGCGGCAAGACGTCAGGTGGGATGCAGCAAGCCCCGGAAGACATACCCGGGATCGGCAGTGTGACCGTGACCGAGGACGGCCGCCGGATGCTGACCGGCATTTTCACAAGCGAATACATTCCCCTGCCGGAAGGGATGGAGCTCTCTCCCGCAGCCCATCCCGATTACGAAACGGACACGGGGATCCTCCGCGTTCTCGCCACAAGCCAGGTCGATGAAATGGTCAGCGACGGGGAAAACGAATTTGAATTCCCGGTGGATCATTTTTCCGTCGTCACAGTCCAACCGGACGGCACGTCCGAAGAACTCCCCATACCCCTGCATTGGAGCGGTTTTGTCGCCTGCGGCGCTTTTGAGAAAGACTGCTTTCGCTACGTAGAGGCCGACCAGAGCACCCATCAGATGCGCCTGAAGCTGAACCGGATCCGCCCGGACGGGAGCATCGAAGAGCTTCCCGTTGACATGGACGCGCTGTTCAACCGCGATTTCCCGTTCAATATGGTTCTCTTTCCGAACGGGGACACCCTTTATTGGAAGCAGAACGAAGCCTTGCTCGTCGGGGAGGACGGCCTTCTGAAAGCGAGGGATTCTGCCGGAAGCACCATTCAGGATGCCGGAATGACCGCCGACGGCCGCGTTTTTGCCACATGGAACGCCGGAAAAGGAGCGGTTCTCGCCGAGATGGACCCGGAGAGTGGCGGATTTCTCCCGTCGATCGAGCTGGGTCTCACGGTCATGAATGTCCGTTTCGGTCCCGGCTACGATTTCTACTATACCGACGAGGGCGGTGTCTGCGGCGCGGTGTTCGAGGGGGACACATGGACCTCCGAGCCGCTGCTCAATTTTCTCAATTCCGGCCTGAACCGGACGGCGGAATCCTTTGTCGCCCCGCTATCACCCGAAATCATGATCTTTAAGAGCCATCGGGACGAAACGCTCCTGTACCGGTACAGCCCGGATCTCGATCTCGCGGACATCCGGATCCTGACCGTCGGATGCGATTCGACATGGTCGATTTCATCCGTCTTCGCCTCCGCTGTGTCCGCATTTCAGAAGTCCCATCCCGGCGTGCGGATCGTGACGGAGGATTATGTCGGATACAATACGAAAGAAAAACCGGACGGAGGAGAACAGAAGCTCGCAACGGACCTTGTCACCGGTCTCTATCGGCCGGATCTTCTGATCGGCCCTGCCGACGCGGATTACATGACGCAGGCGCGGGAAAAGGGCCTGTACCGGGATCTCTCGCCCCTGTTTACGGGAGACGACGAACTGTTCGGCTGTATGAAGACGCTGTATGACGACGGCCGGGGTGGGCTGTGGGGCATCGCTTCCGCGTTCTCCATCCAGAAGACCGTTTTCGTCGATCCATCACGTCTCGGAAAATACGCGGGTCAGGGATATCTTTCCCCGACGGATTTCATCGACCTTGCGGAAAGCCTCGGGGAAGGGCGGGTTCTGTTGCCTTCTCTTACCCGCGGGATTACTTCGTTCAACTGCCTGCTCGGCTATTATGGAAACGGATATCGCGCCTTCATCGATCGGGAAGCGGGGACAGCTTCCTTCGACAGTCCGGAATTCCTGCGGGTGCTCGACTATCTCGCCGCTTTGCCGACGGAGGAAGAGGCGCGCAGGTCATCCCCCTTCGCGGACATGAGCCCGGAGGATCGCATTTTGGCGTCAAGGAACGGGACGATCCTGTTCACGGAAAACAGGGGCATGTGGATGTGGGTGCAGCCGGAGCTCTGGACGGGCACGGAGGACTGGACGATGATCGGATATCCGACGGGCGTTTTCCTCTCAGGCGCGGGATCGACCGTGACGCCGAGCATGACGCTTCTCGTCACGTCTTATTGTGAAGAGCCGGAGCTTGCCGAAGAATTCGTCTCGGCGATGCTTCGCATGGAAGATGAAGACGCGATGAGCAGCGGGCAGTTCCCGGCGCTGAAATCCGCGTTCCGCATAAAAGCGCAGGAAATGACCGGAAAGATTTACGCCTTGTTCTATTCCGGCGGCGCCGGCGTCTGGGAAAAGGACGGCTGGTACCCCGCCTCGGACGCGGAGCTGAACGAGCCCGGCTTCCTCACGGAATTCACGCTGGAAAAGGCCGCGCGGCTCGAGAAAATGCTCGATGAAGCCGGGACGCCGCTCCGCCTGAATGACGACGAAGAAATCCTCTTTATCGTGCGGGACGAGGTGATGTCCTATCTTTCGGGCATCGGCTCGGCTAAGGACTGCGCGAGAAAGATCCAGTCCCGCGCCTCGCTCTGGCTTGCGGAGCATCAGTAACCACTCCGGCACGGTTTCCTGTTTCTATTTTCCATATTTGGCTCTCGTGGTATGATTTAAGAGTTGACAACCGAATAGCATTGTGCTATAATGAATACGAATACAGAACCGTCGAATAATAATAAAACTCTGACATAGGAGGAGCCCCCATGAAGCGCATCATTTACGCCATCCTCTCCGCCGTTCTGCTGCTTGCCCTGAGCATTTCCGCCGCGGCGGTCCCGAACGGCACCATCGTCAATCACACGCTGTACACCGACATCGTCGCGATGATCGATAACCACCCGATCCGCTCCTATAACGTCGACAACCGCACCGTCGTCGTGGCCGAAGACCTCCGCGCCTACGGCTTCCACGCGATCTGGCACGCCGAGGAGCGCTGGCTCGAGGTCGTCCGTCCCGTCGTCGACGGCGAGCCGCTCACCCCGGCAAGCTATCCGGATTACAAGCCCGAAGTCCCCGCCGGGAAGGTCGGCACTCCCGCGCACAACATCCTTGCGACGGACATCGTGACGACCATCGCGGGCGACAGGGTCGAGAGCTGGAACATCAACGGCGAGACCTGCATCCTCTTCCGCGATCTTGAACGGTACGGCGAGATCGGCTTTGATCCGGACGCGCGGCTGGCCGTGTACGAAACGATGCCCTATAAGGTCCTCGCGGGCGGATACGCGGTCGAGCAGCAGCCTGTCAAACAGTGGAGCGCCGACGCGCGGATAACGGACGGCATCATGACGGTCATTTTCACCGTCGGGGAGGAGCCCTCCATGTCCTCCTTCTTCGGCACGGACAAGTCCGACGCGCTCGATCTGTTCTGGAATGTCGATACCGATCCCGTCTCCAAAGTATGGCTTGCTTTTTATCCCGATCAGTTCCGGACGCAGAAGACGCTGCGCGAAAAGCTCTTCGACACGCTCTCCGCCCTTCCGATCCCCTCCATGACGGAAACCATCGACTGCACCAACACCACCGAGGTGCGCACCGCGGTCGCCGGGGTCTTCTGGGTGACGCTGAACGGCAAGGCTGTGAGCGGTGATCTCTTCCGGTCGCAGGGGAACGGACATGTCGATTTCACTTTCCTCTTTGACAAGGGCTTTGCCGTGAACCCCGGCGACGTGATCACGGTCACGGTCTCCACGGGTGACGTTGAACAGGTTCCGCAGACGGGAACGGTCCCGGAGAACGCGTCGGCGGAAGAGGTGCTGAACCTGTTGAAGAATCGGTTTCTCTACCACGAGGTCGAGACCGTCAAAAACGATTACTGCTATGTGATCCGCGGGTATTTTTCCGGTACATCGAGCGGAAACGCGAATGACCTTTTCGTCGTCTATAAGACCGGGGAAATGAAAGATCTGACCGCTTCCGTCTGGCCGGCTTTTCAGGCGGTCGACAGCCTGAAATTCGGCGACGACCCGAAGCTCCTGATCGTTTCGGGCAGGGTCTTGTCGGCGGACAGGGAGAACCTCATCGCCTCCCGCCTCGAAGTGAATCTGGAAACCGGAGAAACCAAAAAGCTGCCGTAACGCCGCGCGGAGTCCGCGAAAACGATGGAATGGCAGCATTCCGATAGGAAACACCCAGCCGCACGGCTCCGTTTGCAGGAGCTGTGCGGCGTTTTATGAAATTGGTGTCATGTTCGCTTGACACGTCAGCTGTTTTGTGCTATACTGTATGTAAGGTCAACATGACATGGGAGGTCGCTTTGAAAAACCGTGTGAAGGAGTTGCGGGAGCGTGCTGGTCTGACGCAGAAAGAACTCGGAGAAGCAGTCAAGGTATCCCGGCAGGCGATCAACGCTATTGAGACGGGAAAATTCGATCCGTCCGTCTGGCTCGCGTATGATCTGGCAAGGTATTTCGGAATCCGCATAGAAGACCTGTTTGATTTTGAAGGGAGCGTTAGAAAATGAAACTGCTCAGAAAACCGATTTTGAACGTCGTTGTTGTTTTCATGATTTCAACGTTTTACGGGCTTGTATTCCATGTGACAGCCATGAATCCAGAATTCACCGGCATGCTCGGTTATGATCCTGCGAGGGGGAAGGGGACGCTGACGAGCCCTTTCTGGAACGGTTGGTCCGTCTTTCTGCGGGAAGGACATCATCGCTTCATCGGGTATGTGTTTCTCGTTCTCGCTGTGATGATTGCGATTCTGTCCGTTATCCGCCGCAGGGAATATGACGAGTATCAGATAGGGTATCTTGAAAAGGGGCTGATCGTTTCCGGATTCTGCATGCTGTTCCTGATCCCGTTATGGTTTCTGCTGATTCTCGGCGATCCGTGCTATATTGTGGAGTACGCGATGCTGGTTGTTGTCGTTCACTGGACGGTTCTCCTGTTCGCGGATCTCGTATTCCTGCTTACTCGCGGATGAGTAATCGTTGAATAACGCACCCCCGTACCCGGTCTTCCGGGCCCGCGGGGGTGTTTCCGTATCGATTTCGTTTACGCGTTGTGCACCTTCACGAGCACGGTGCTGTACAGCCCGAGATTGAGACGCAGCTCGAACGCGTCGGCGGAGAAGTACTGCGTGTTGAGGTGCGTCAGATCGTGCCCCGCGTCGAGGAGGTAGACCTCTGCCGCGACGGGGCCGTCAAAGCCCTCGAACCGCATAGCGATCTCCTTTGCCGGGGCGTCGCCGCGGTCGCAGTAGTTCGTCAGCATCACCGCCGCAGCCTCGCCGTCCGTCGCCGCGCAGGAATAGACATCCCCGTCCGCGCTCTCCGTCGGGATCCACGTGCCGAGCGCGCGCAGATCGCGGAACGCGGCGAAGGGATAATACCCCTTGAGCGGGCGGTAGGTCTCCGCCTCGAAGAGTCCGTTCATGACGCAGGGCCGCGCGTCGTAGTACATCAGCATGTCGAGCGGCAGCGCCTGCCCCGTGCACATGGCCGCGGCGATGAAGGACGAGCCCTTCAGGTTTCGCTCCGTCCGGAGGGAATATACCCAGTCCTCGCCGAGCCACCCGCGGATGTAGTTCCATTCGTTGAGGATCGTCTCGACGCCCCCGAGGCCCCGCCGGTCGAGCTCCCTCCGCGCCGTCCTGATCGCCTCGGCAAGGCTCTCGATGTGGCTCTCATACCAATGATACGAATAGAAATCGAAGGGCACGCCGTCCTGCGCGATCTGGTCGAGGAAGGCGTTTTTGAACGGCGTCGGCCACGGCCCGGTGAAGGCAGGCCCGCCGATCTTCAGATCGGGGAAACAGGATTTGAGGTGCTTGGCCGCCGTGACGTACAGCTCGATGAACGCTTCGTCCGTCCCCTGCCAGCAGGGATTCGATCCGTCGGCGTTGCGGCAGTCCGGCTCGTTCCAGATCTCCCAGTATTCGATCCCGTACCGGAAGCCGTTCGCCCAGCCCTCGTTGTAGTGCCGGATGATGTGCTCGCAGATCCGCGCCCATTTCCCGAAGTCCTTGGGAGGGTACGTCCCGAACTTGTACCCGTGCTCGATGGACGCGCCGAGACGGTAGAAGATCTTCGTCCCGGCGGCGAGGGTGGTCCCGAGATACCAGTCCGTCGGCTCGAAGATGTAGGACGCGGGATCGTTCTCATCCGCCGAGAAGTCCCGGAAGATGCGGTGCACGTCGACGGTGTGCTCGCCGCCGTAGCCGGGGAAGAACGACGCGTCGTGGTTGCGGGCATAAGGGATGACGGCGTCCCGGTACGCCTCGAACGAGGAGGGGGACTGCCGCACGCCCGGCGCGGTCGGACCGTTGTTCACGGCGTTCATGATCTTGATCGGGCCGGACGCTCTCCGGCGGTCGATTGTGATGACTTCTTTTTCCATCGTGATGCCTCCTCAGTTTATTGTAATGTAAATTCCGCTCCGGCGAGCCGTTCGGCGTTCCCGTGGTAAAACGCCTCGAGCACCTCCTGCGGCAGCCCAAGGCCGTCGATGAAGCCCGAGAGTTCGTTGTCGAAGTAGTCGCGGGCGTAGACGAACCGATCCGGGTGCCGGAGGATCAGCCGCTTCGTGTAGGCCGGATCCCGCGTCAGCGCGTTCAGGCAAGACCCAGCGGAGCAGTCGCAGTACAGGTTCGGGTATTTTCCGAGCAGCTCCTCGATCCGCCCGCCCGGGACGACGGGACCCTTCGGATAGGCCTCCCGCTCGCCCAGCCGATCCCGCGAGATGTGGCACCAGAATCCCGGTGCGTGCCCGAGGAAATTCGTCTCCGGGCAGAGCGCGAGGACCCGCTCGAGCGTATCGATGTCGCCCCCGTACCACCAATGCCGGCGCGGGAATTCCTTCCCCGTCGTCTGTGCGCCCGCGTTGTCGAAGTGCATCACGACCGGGATCTTTTCTTCGCCGCAGAAGCGGTACAGATCGAGGGCGTCCGGGTTGTCGTACATCATCCTCAGCTTCAGTTCCCCGCAGACTTGCACGCCGTAGGTGCGGATCGCCGCCCGCATTTTCTGGACGGCATCGGGCCGCCTCGGATCGGGGCAGTAGCCGAGGATGAACCTCTCGGGCGCGCGCTCCTTGTATTCCCACGCGAGCCGCAGCGGCACGGGAACGTCCCGATCTCCCATCGCCGTGGCGAACGCCCAGATCGTTGCGGGATCATATTCTCCCGGCGGGCACTCCCACGTGAGAAGCCAGGTTTTCGAGATGCCTTTTTCGTCCATGTCGGCGAGGAACCGCGCATAGTTCCTGCCGTGATAATCGGGGTGGTTATGCGCGTCGATTTTGACCATAGCGGTCACCCTCCCTCCGGGCAGTCTTCGGCCTCGCGGTCCTCTGCCCGATCCGATTATACCACGGATCCGGGAAGAATACAAGGGGGTTTCGGAGGATTGCGGGCGGTTCGTGCGAACGAGGCGGTCAGCAGGCGATCCGACAAATTCCATGACCGAATCCATTGACACCCTCCCCGAAAAATGGTATAATAAACAAAATCAACGTGTGGTTCCAGGAGGCCCGGCAGTTCATCATGAAACACCACATCCATGCCCTCTTCATCCTCTTCACCATCCTCTTCTTCGCCCTCGCCGCGATCCCCGTGGCGGCTGCATTTCCGACCGAGGCCTTCGACCTTCCGGCGGGTGGGCTGTGGTTCCCCTTCGACGGCAATGCCGAGGAGGCGTCCGGCGCGCTGACGGGTAAGCTGAGGGGCAGTCCCCCGTTCGTCGAGGGAAGGGACGGCACCCCGGACGGGGCGATCTCCTTCGAGACGGAGCAACAGGCCGTCGGCTTGTATCTTGACGACATCGAGGGCAACTGGACCGCCAGCTTCTGGGTGAGGCCGACGGCGATCACGAAGCATTCCTTCCTCTGCTCGAGCATGACGGGCTCCCTGCGCGTGATCCAGGACAACGGGCTCGTCGGCGCCACCATGAACGGGATCCTCGACCGTTCGGTCCCGTATCAGATCCCGCTCGACACCTGGACGATGCTCACGTTCGCGTATGACGACGACATGGAGTGCACCTATGTGTACATCGACGGCGTGTTCTTCGACGGGATGTACGGCTACCAGACGCTCGGGCTGACCCTGATCGGCAACGACGCGCCGGAGCAGAAGGGCTGGCAGAGCGCTCCCGCCTACGCGCTCGACGATGCGTGGTTCTTCGGCCGCCTTCTGACCGACGAAGAGATCCGGACCCTTTACGAAACCAACGTCCCACCGCCGCCGCCCGAGGAATCCGAGGAACTCACGCCCGCCGCGGAGATCGCGCCCGCTGAAGAAATCGAAGCGGCAGCGGAGCTCGAAGCGGCGGAAGAGATCGAGCCGCAGGACGCCGGGGACGAGGAGCCAGAGGACGCGGATGACGCGCCCGAAGAAAACATACCCCGCGAACCGAAGCCGGGCGGATTCGCCGTCATGGCCGTGATCGCACTTGCCGCGCTGTTTCTCATCATCGCCGGGGGACGCGCGCTGTTCGGAAGGAGGACGAAATGAACCGGAAACTGTACCTCGCCGTGATCGGCATATTCTTCCTTGTCTTGCTCTTCGGCGCGCCGTTTCTGAAGGCGGGATATGACGCGGGCGTTTTCGAGGTCCGCGATCTCGGCAACCGCGGGGAAGAGGCGGTCTTCTATGACGGTACGCCCATCGACGGCGCGCTGAATACCCTTGTCCGCTTCAAGAAATCGCTGAATGACCTTTACACCAACTTCATGCCGGGGTATTACGAAACCGTTTTCGCGTACGGCAAAGCCAGCGACACGCTGAACGCGCCGACCGCCGCGCTGTATGCCGACATGAGAAAGAACGCCGCGAAAAAGCCGGCCGATGTGCCCCCGCCGACCGGGACCGATACGCTGTCTGCCGGGGACGGGAGCTCTGCGGAGCCGGATCTGACGGAGCCCGCCGAGCCGGAGCCTCCCGTCGATCCACGGGACGAGGTCGTGTCCGTCACCTCCACGCTTTTGAAGACGACGGGCACCCACCGCTATTACCGCATCGACGCCGAGTTCGGGGACGGCTTCAAGACCTCCTTCCTCGATACGGCGGTCGTTTTGTCGGACAAATCGAAGGAGAGCCGCGTCATCATGCAGGCGAAGAAGCTCAATCGCATTGCCGAAGCGGTCCCGGAAGTGAATTTCTGGTTCATGCTCTTCACGCGGATGCAGGACACGGACTACTACGAGGACGTCATCGTCGGTGAGGAGTCCACGGAAAAGTACGCCGATCTCTTCCTCTCCCTCCTCGACGAGCGCATCACCGCGCAGAAATGGGAGATCGGGACCCTGCGCGACCGGGTCGAACGGGTCTATCTCACGGACCATCACTGGTCGACCTACGGCAGCTGGCTCGGCTTCTGCCAGCTCTGCGAGATGATCTGTCCCGACCATGAGCCCGTTGCCCTCGGAGAGGCGATCGATTTCCCCGAAAGCCGCTTCTACGGCAGCGCGGCCCGCCATTGCCAGACGCTCGATCTCTGGGATCCCTTCGTCGTGTACGACTACGACCTCGGCAAATACAACTGCTCGCCCTCGTGGCGGTTCAACCAGCAGGTCAAGAAGCTCTCGAAGGCGAAATATGTGACGCCCGACGTGAACATCTACGCGATCTTCTTCCCGGAGGTCTACATCGTCAATTACCCGGACAATCACACCGGGCGGAACCTGCTCGTGATCGGCGACAGCTACACGCAGGGCTTCGTCGAGCTGCTCGGGAGCGCGTTCGACACGACGGTCGCATATTATTACACCCATTACGCCGGCATGAACTACCGTTCCGTGATCGAGGAATACGGGATCACCGATGTGCTGTTCGAGCAGTTCTCGGACCGGATCCTGTTCGATCTGTACGGGGACGATCAGCTCTCCGCCATCGTTCTGGACTGATCGGAGGGACCTGCCATGCTGTTTTCATCGCTGATTTTCGTCTCCCTGTTTTTCCCTCTGTTCTTCGCGCTGTATTACCTTCTGCCGAAGCGCAGCCTCAAAAACGCGCTCCTGCTCGTCTTCTCCCTGTTCTTCTATGCGTGGGGCAGGGTGGTCTATCTGCCGCTGATCCTCGCGGCGTCCCTGATCGGCTGGGGCGGCGGCCTTGCGATCGGGCGGTTCCGGGAGAAGAACAGGAACGGATGCGCGAAGGCGTCGCTCATCGTCTCGCTGGTATTGCTCCTCGGGCTGCTCGGCGTGTTCAAGTACGCGGGCTTCTTCGTCGAGAACCTCAACCTCATCGCGCATCTCGAGCTGCCCGTTCCCGAGATCGTGCTCCCCATCGGCATCAGCTTCTATACCTTCCAGATCCTGTCCTATGTCGCGGACGTTTACCGCGGGGATGTGGCGGCTCAGAAGAACCTGGGACTCGTGATGGTCTATCTCTGCGCGTTCCCGCAGCTCATCGCCGGACCGGTCGTGCGCTACAAGACCGTGGAGGAGGAGCTGACCAGGCGCGAAGTCACCCGTGACGACGTGTACGCCGGTCTGAGGCGCTTTGTCACCGGCCTTGGGAAGAAGGTCCTCATCGCCAATGTCGCGGCAGTTGCGGCGGATGGGATTTTCGGATACGAGCCCTCCTCCTGCGGGACCGTCGCCGCGTGGATCGGCGCGCTCGCCTACACGATCCAGATCTATTTCGACTTCTCCGGCTATTCCGACATGGCGATCGGCATGGGCCGCATGATGGGCTTCCATTACCTCGAAAACTTCAACGATCCCTATACGGCCGTGTCCGTCACGGATTTCTGGCGGCGCTGGCACATTTCCATGTCCTCGTTCTTCCGGGACTACGTCTACATCCCGCTCGGCGGCAACCGCGTGTCGAAGCCCCGCTGGGTGTTCAACATCGCCGTGGTCTGGATGCTGACGGGCCTCTGGCACGGCGCGGCGTGGACCTTCGTCCTCTGGGGCGTCTACTACGGCGTGTTCCTCGTCCTCGAGCGGCTCCTCTGGGGCAAGAAGATCGCCGGGATCCCCGTGCTCAACCGCCTCTACACCCTTCTGATCGTGGTGATCGGCTGGGTGATCTTCCGATCGGAATCGCTGACATACGCCTTCGGGATGCTCCGCGCGATGTTCGGCGGCTACGGCCTCGGCAGCGGCACCGTGACCTGGGGCATGATCCTCGAGCGCAGCGGCGTGAACGTCCTCTTCATCCTCGCCATGATCGCCGGGATCGTCCTTTCGACCGGCATCGGGCGGCGGCTTGCCGAGCGGCGTGAACAGCTTCCCGTGAACCGCCGGACCGTTTGGGAGATCGCGGCCTGCGTGCTCTCCGCCGTCGTGTTCGTGCTTTCCGTCGTCTCCATCGCGTCGGGATCGTATAACCCGTTCATCTACTTCCAGTTCTGATCCCCGACGATCTCCTTCAAAGGAACCGAATCCATGAAAAACAAGGAAATCGAGCATTCATCCCGCTCCCTCCGCCGCGAGGTGGACGAATACATCCGGGAGAAATACGGGGCCGAGCCGGAATATCTGTGGCAGAGATACCCGGGCTATGCCGTCTACCGGCACGCCGACAATCAGAAGTGGTACTGCATCGTCATGGACGTCGACCGCCGGAAGCTCGGACTGGGCGGGGACGGGTCGGTCGATATCGTCAACGTCAAGCTGGACGATCTCTTCCTGAAGGGAATGCTGCAGAGGCAGAACGGATATGCCGATGCCTATCACATGGGCCGCGGAAACTGGGTTTCGATCCTGCTCGACGGGACCGTGCCGTTCGATGAGATCGTCTCCTGGATCGACATGAGCTGCGAGGTCACCGCCTCCAAACGGAAAAAGCAGGCGCTCCGCCCGCCGAAGGAATGGCTCGTTCCCGCCAATCCGAAGTATTACGACATCGTACACGCCTTCGACAGCCGGGACGAGATCGAGTGGAAGCAGGGCAGTGGCATCCGCGTGGGAGATACCGTCTTCCTCTATGTCGCGGCGCCTGTGTCCGCCATCCTGTATCGCTGCACGGTCACCGGGACCGATATCCCATACGACTTCACGAACGGGAAGCTGACGATCACGGCGCTGATGCGGATCCGTCTGACGAAGCGGTATGACCCGTCCGATTTCCCCTTTGAGCGCCTGAAAAGAGAATACGGCATCTTCGCCGTCCGCGGACCGAGAGGCGTGCCGCACAGCCTGTGCAGAGCGTTGGACTGAAGCGGGATCCGGCGTTCTGACTGAGAACGGCGAAAGCCGGATCGGGTCATGCCGCCGTCCGTTCCGCTTCCGATCATCCGAATACATGAAAAACGTGATTCTGAAAAACAAATTCCGCCAAATCCTCGTCCCCCTCTTCACGCTGCTGCTCTCGGCCGCGCTGCTCCTCTGTTCCGGATGCGATACGCCGAGCGGCGCCGATCAGGCTGAGACCGGCGATGTGGCATCACAGCCCGCTGCCCCCGAGCGAGAGCCGGAGAGGGAAGTGCCGCCCGATCTCGACCCTTCGGCATACGGCGGACTGGTGCTCTCCAAGATCTACGGCAACGGCGGGAGCGCCACCGCGGCGTGCGAGCACAGCTTTGTCGAGCTGACGAACACCGGCTCCGACCCGCTCGATCTCGGATATCTCGCGCTCTACTACCGGACGGGGGAGAAAGCCGCGTACACCTCGTTCCGGCTCCCCGACATGACGCTCGCGGGCGGCGAAAGCTGTCTGATCCGCGGAGCATCCGCAGCCGGAAAGGCAGGGGAGTATGACCGCTCCTGCGAGGTCCTCCGCCTCGAGGACTGCGACGCGGAATGGGACATCGCGCTCGACAACCGGGACATCAAGCTCGTGCTTGCCCCCGCCGGAAAAGCCTTCGATCGGGAGACTCCGCCCGAAGCGCTCCCCGGCGTGATCTCCTATTTCGTCGCCTCGGACGAATATGCCTTCGATACGGGGCATGTGTCCGAACTGTCCCGGAACACCGTGGCCGTCCGCACCGCCATGAAGCAGGACAGCGGGTACTACCTGTTGAATCTGACGAAGGCCACCTCGGAAAAGCTCGCGCAGATCGCGCCCGTCACGCGGGAAGGGAAGCGCGCGGCGGTGATCGGCTCGAAGCTCGAGGAAGTGAGGTTCTCACAGCCCGCCGGATTCTATTCCGAACCGTTCGAGCTCGTGCTGACGCCTCCGGCCGGGTACGGCACGGTTTACTACACGACGGACGGATCGGACCCGACGACATCCGGCACTCGCAAGCCGTACACCGAAGTCATCAAGCTGACCGATACGACCGAAACGGACTTCGGGCGGACCTATCAGACGGGGCTGCGGGTGGTAGGGCAGATCGCCTCCCATACGAAGAAGATGCTCGGCGCGCATGTGATCAAGGCCTGCGCCTACAACGGCATCCGCTACACCGGCGTCTACACGAACACTTACTTTGTCAGCGCGGCGATGGCGGAATACGGCGTGACGGTGATGTCCGTGTCGCTTGAGACGAAGCAGATGTTCGGCAACCCGGGCTTTTACCACAATTTCAACCCCTCCACGAACGATCCCAATACGCGCGGCAGGGCCTTCCTCGAGGTGTTTGACAAGGACGGCGTCCGCCGCGGCTACTCGAACGTCGAGCTGGCGGCAAGCGGTCACGGCTCGTCCGGCACCGGAATGCGGTCCATGAAGGTGTTCTATAAGGGTTCCGAAAATGAAGCGGACGGCGCGGAATCCGCGCTGCACTTCGATCTGTTCGACGGATATGCCAGAAACGCGAAGGACCAATGCATCACCGATTTCTCCCGACTTTTGCTGCGCAATTCCGGCAACGACTGCGGCGGGTCCTACATCCGCGACGCCTACATGCAGCGCGTGAGCGACGGGATGGCCGTCGATACGATGGCATACGCGCCCGTTCTCGTGTTCATCAACGGGGACTTCTGGGGGATCTACAACGCCCGCGAACGGTACAGCGGGGACTATGTCGCGTCCCATTACGGCATCGACAAGGACAACGTCGCCCTGATCGAAAGCGACTACTCCCAGGTGCACACGAACCAGAACGCCCCCTTCATCGTGTCCTCCGGTCTCCCGGACGACGCCGACGATTTCAACGAGCTCGTGTCCTTCATCCGGAAAAACGATCTGAAGGAGGACGAGAACTATGCGTATGTGTGTGATCAGCTGGACACCGATTCTCTGATCGATCTGTTCGTATCGCGGCTCTATTTCAGCGCGCGCGATTTCCCCGAGAACAACATCAAGATGTGGCGCTGCCGCGTGTCGGACGATCCCTCCGGCGCGGACTGCCGCTGGCACTTTGTCCTCCTCGACATGGACATGGGCATCTCGTTCTTCAAGGACGCGAACAGCACGACGGAGAAGTCCGACTACTTCGGCTGGCTGAATTCGACCAGCTCGGTTGCCGCCACGATCATCAAAAAGATGCTGACGAACACCGCCTTCCGCAACCGGTTCCTCGCAAGGTTCTACGAGGTCCTGAACGAGGTCTATGTCCCCGCCCGGCTGGAAGAGGAGCTGGACCGCATCGTCGCGCAGCGGGAGCCGATCGAGTCGCTGCAGTTCGATCGGTGGGGCGCCAGCATGAGTGCCTACCGGACGGCGATCGCCGACATGCGGCAGTTCGTCGGGAACCGGAGAAAATTCGTCCTGCGCTTCCTGTGCGCCCATTTCAAGGTGTCCGAGGACGATCTGCGGAACCTCGGCGGGGAAGAGTGAGGAGCGGAATCATAAAAAACCTGAATCAGGTACAGCAGAGCCCCGGATGCCAGAACGGTTTCCGGGGCTTTTTCCGCTTGTCTCCGCATCCTGAAAACAGACTCTTGCGTTTGCAGTCAATTTATGCTATACTTTCCCTTGACGGAGAAGGATAAGGCAACTGCCCGCTTCTTCCGTACGGCAGATATCTGCTTACCCTATGAATCAATCAGGAGACCGATGCCATGATGGAAACGCTCGGAACAGACATGCCCGCGCTGAATATTCTCTCCCTCGGCGCAAAAAACGACGGCAGCGAGGATGTATCTGCCATCGTGAACGAATATACCAAAACGAACGCCCTCTTCTTCCCGGCGGGGCGGTATCTGGTCGCGCATCCGCTTGTCATCCAGAATCCTCTGATCGGCGCGGGATATGCCCGGATCGGCCGACCAGACAACACGCATACATGGCTGATCTCGGCGATCGATCACGACGACGCGGATCCGCTTTGCGAGACCGGCGTGATCTGTTTCGGAGGGGACGGCCGTTTCACGGTCGAAAACCTGAATATCCTCTGTCACAGCCGGGAATGCGGGATCTATGTCAATCCGTGCGTACAGGCGACTGCCGTCTACGTCGACCGCGTCGGGATCTTCGACGTCCGCGGATACGGATTCTGCGCGGCGAAAGGGGAGGATGTCCCCGGTTTCGCCTCCCGCCCCCTCTTCCTCGGACAGATGACGATCATGGGAACGAGCGATTACCCCGAGACCTCCGTCGGGATCTATACGGGCGGACGGATCGGCGATAACCGCCTGTCCGACATCGAGATCATGGGGACCCGCGTGGGGGTGTGGGAGGAAGCCTCCTTCATCTACGCCGACAACATGCACATCTGGACGGGGTGTCTTGCCGGACGCGACAACGGTTCCTGGTGGGAGACGACGCGCGGGATCGTCCTCGGAAAGGGCGACGCGAATTTCATGGGCGAGAACATCTATGTGGACACCGCGTTCGCGCTCTTCGAGTTCCATTCCCAGCGCAACATGGTCTCCATCCATAACTTCATGTCGTGGGAGGACGGATCGATCGGCGGATGCGACAGGACGGACGCGGTCGCCTTCCTCATCCCGGAGCCGCTTCCCGGAGAACCGTCCGTCAACCTGACCGACGGGCTGGTGTATGTAGCCGGGAACGAGAAAAATCCCGGAAAGCTCTCGAATCTGGTCTTCCCGGGAATTACAGCGAGAATCAAGGATGTGCGGATCCTCACGGACTATGAGATGAACCGGGCCAATTTCCGCCGGTTCACGTTCATGGATTATGGGACTCCGTCCTACAACGGGGAAGCGGAAGCGAAGGAGACGGATCGGTACTGCCGGATCGCCGCGCTGGTCATGGAGGCGGAGCGGGGGACCTGTTCCTTCCGCTATACTTCCGATGCGGGAGACAGCGCGGAAATCACCGTGGCCAAGCGCGGAGAAGAAATTCTCACTAAGGTGGAACCGGGACTCTTCTGCGGCGCCGAGTTCTATGAAGAGAACGACGGCGGATACATGGAAATCTTCGTGAAGGTGCCCGCGGGCCAGAAGATCCGTTGGACGGTGAACACCGTTTCCGCCGGGATCGGCTTCTTCCCGATCGATACAGGGCTTGTCATGCGGCGCCGGGATTACTGCCCTCATGACATGGTTATCGACGGGGAGGACGATCGGGCGGCGGGCCTCAGATGGATGAATCGACAGACGGGCGGGCAGTCAATGACCTGATGGTTGCAGATGGCCGCCAAAGGTTTTCCGAGCAGAGTGTTTCAGAGGAGCAGGCTTCAAAACTTGCTCCTCTGTTTTTTCTGATGAATGATATCGGCTTCGCTGAAATGCCTGTCTCCGAAACAGGCTGCGGACCTGCTCATGCTCACCGTGTCGGAGATCACGGAGATGCACGGCGTGCAAAGCTGAGCGGGTCCTCGACACGGGACACATGCTCCGCGGACACCTGAATGCCGTGAAACAGGACTACACATCCGCATTCAAGGCAGGCGCGGCAAGTCCGTGGATCGTCATTTCAGAGGCGCCCCCCCAGTCGTGCAGCGGTTCCATATCGTCGTATGGGATCCGGGGGATGGATTCCGGCAGGGGCGTTTCGTTCAGATCGGTCTCCATGAATATGAAAATGTATTTCTCGCAATCGTTCGTTTCATGACCCGATCTGAGCGGCGGAAGCCCGGATGCGGAATTCCCATTCGAAGGAGCCCATCGGAAGCTCGTATTCTTTTTCCGGCTGCAGGCCGCAGGAGTTCGAGCCGAGACCGCGGTGACGGTGGTCGATATAGAGGTATTTCTCCCGGCTCTTTTCCAGTTCGTCGCAGTGCCGGGCGTTCGTCAGGTTTTCGAGGGTGAAATCGTGGAGGGAGAAGGAGAATTTCCCCGTCACCGACAGCGCGCGGCCGTTGCCATCCACCGTGACGCGGCGGCAGTCCTCGTGATTCCCCGTTTCCTGCGGCACGTCATAGAGGAAGTTCATGTCTTCGACGTCCGCCTGCCAGAGTCCCACAGGCGCGTTCGCACTACGGTCGGAATAGCTGTCGCCGGGACCTCGCCCGAGCCACGAGCAGCGCCCGAAGTCCTCCCCGAGTTCCAGCACGACACCGACACGAGGCAGCACCTCCGGTCTCCAGGTGCCGTAGGGATCGAGCTTCACGGAAACCGTTACCTCCCCGCCCGCTTCGATCCGGTATGTGAGCCGCGCGTCGAAGCCCCACGGATGGGCCCAGGGCAGAACCTTTCCGGCCGCGGTCAGGGTCACGGCGTCATTCCCGTCCTCCGTGGAGAGCGAATAGCACCCGAAGACCATCGAAGGGATCAGCTT
>JAFPWV010000178.1 GCA_017412675.1 Clostridia bacterium | reverse complement strand
CTTGTCCGCCAGCCGCGCAGGCGAAAAAAACGATCGACTTGGTCGATTCCAAATCCGCAAGCGTCAACGCAGACAGGATGAACGGCGAAAACCCGCTCTTCGCGGGCTTGCCAGCGGTGAGCCCGCCATGTGTCCCCGGGCACCGCCCGGCGCAGGCAGGATGAACGACCCCGCTCTTCGCGGGCTTGCGAAGTGAGCTCGCCTTTTGCCCGCGGGGGCTCCCCGCTGTCCCCGGGCACTGCCCGGCGGTACGCTCATTTTCGTTTTCCGGCCTCATTCCACCGTCTGCGCAGCTCCTCAACCTCCTCCGCGGAGGCTTCGCTCTTGGTGCGGAGGCGGCGGACGTCGTCGATGACGGCCTGTTTTTTCGCGTCCTTCACCCGGATGCGGCCGGCGGTGTCGCACACGACGTCGTCAAAGCGCGGATACCGCACGAGCGCGGAGAAGACCAGCACGACCGTCAGCGCGACGGATACGGCAAAGGCAATGATCAGAGCGGTGTCGCCGAGATGGGTGAGCCAGTACGGCGTGAAATTGAAGAAGCAGTGGAAGACGACGCCCGGCACGATCGAACGGTAGCGGAGATAGATCAGCGCGAGCAGGATCCCGACGAGGAAGGAATAGCCGACGGCGATGGGCGTGCCGTGGACGAGCCCGAAGAGAAGGGCCGAGAGGAACACGGCGGCGGCATCCCCGAACGTCGGACAGAACCGGGTCATCGCGATCCCGCGGAAGATGATCTCCTCGACGAGGGGCCCGACGAGGACGACCGCGAGGATCTCGAACGCGAGGTGCGAACCGTCAAAGCCGCTGTACAGCTCGTTGAAGGCGTCGAGCGCCGCCTCCGGAAGGGGGAGGTAGGTGAGCGCGACGGAGACGACGACGTTCACGGCGCTGCCGAGCAGGGCGAATTCCGCGAGCCGGAGCGGATTGACGAAGTGGAAGGCGAACTCCTCGGCCGGGCTGCGTCTGCGCAGGCGGAAGATCAGGCAGATCACGAAGAGGGTCAACAGATTGGCGATCAGCATGATGACGGCCATGTTGTCGTAGACCGCCTCGATCAGATCCCGCATCATCTCCTGCATGGAATCGGCGGACAGGCTCATCCCGTTCTGCGCCGCGGCGGCCGCCATCCCGTTCTGCATCATGAGGGAGGTGAGGTAGCCGGTGATCACGCAGGACTGACAGGCGAGCATGATGCCGATGAAGAGGAGCACGGCGAGGAAGGCGCGCAGGGCGAGGCGGAACCGCGACGGCTGCGCGGGAGGCGTATAGGTCCCCGTCGGCTGAGGCGCATACGGACTCTCCGGCGTCTTATCCGGCCCGGGATCGGTGAGGCGCGTGCCGCAGGCGTTGCAGAACACGGCGTCGTCGCGGTTTTCGTGACCGCATTTCGGACATTTCATGGTGTGTGAATCTCCTTTGCTGTCAGATCCCCGATCCGTCCGGCTCGATCGTGTCGTCTTCGCGGAGGGGTTCGAGGCCGAGCCGCTCTTCCAGGAGGGCAATGTGCCGCCTCAGCTGCCGGATCTCGCTGTCATACGGGTTCGGGATGTTCACCTGGTCGAGATCGGACGACGGCGTATGCCGGGGATCGGGCCGCTCGACCCGTTTTCCCGCCACGCGTACGACCTTGGCCGGCACGCCGACCGCCGTCGCGTTTTCCGGGACGTCCGCGAGCACGACCGCGCCGGCCGCGATGCGGGATCCCGATCCGACGGTGAAGTTGCCGAGGAGCTTCGCGCCCGCGCCGACCATGACGTTGTCGCCGAGGGTGGGGTGCCGCTTCCCGGTCTGCTTGCCGGTACCGCCGAGGGTCACGCCCTGATAGATGGTGCAGTTGTCGCCGACGATCGCGGTCTCGCCGATGACGACGCCCGAACCGTGGTCGATGAAGAGCCCCTTGCCGATGGTCGCGCCGGGGTGGATCTCGATGCCCGTGAGGAATTTCGCAAGCTGGGAGACGGCCCGCGCGGGGATCTGCCAGCCCTTTTTCTGCATCCGGTGCGCGACGCGGTGCATGAGGAGGGCGTGGAGCCCGGAATAGAGCAAGAGCACTTCCGCCCGTCCGGTCGCCGCGGGGTCGCGCTCGAGGATGGAGTCAACCTCGTCGCGGATGGCGAGGATCTCCCGGTAAACCGCCTTCGCCGGCGCGGAGCGGAGCGGGATGGTGAGTTGTTTTGGTGTCATGGCGATCCCTTTATGTGAGGTGAATCCGGAAGGAAGGATCCGGAATTCGGAATGATGCGAATGCTTACCTCAAAATTATATACCAAACCCGGCGGAATGTAAAGAGCAAAATTTCATAAATTTCAGGCCGGCGCGGCCGCGATCCCCGGCGCGTTTCCATGACGGGCGCATCCGGCGGGGCAAAAGCGCGTGATCCCCTTGACAATCCGGGCGAAATCTGCTACACTATGGGGGCAAACATCCGATAACCGCAAAGGAGCGCGCATCATGCACGAACAGAGAACCTACAAGAAGAAATTCATCATCGTCTCCGGGCCCGTGTGCAGCGGCAAGACGACGCTGGCCCTGAACATCGCACACAACCAGGGCTCCTGCTACTATTTCGACAAGGACGACCTTGTCCAGACCTCGAACGCGACCTTCGACGCCGTGAACCAGCTCGTTCCGGAATCCGTCGAGATCCCCTACGCCCGCGACACGCTCGAGAAGCGCGACCGCCACTCCCCGTTCTTCAAGGCGTTCATCCGCAACCCGGAATACGTCTCGACCCGCGACATCCTCATCAAGGGCCTGCAGTTCAACGATTTCGTGATCGTGAACGCGCCGTACACGTCCGAGCTCAAGAAGGAAGCGGCGGGAGACTGCCCGGCCTTCGACGAGTTCCGCCGGTTCTTCGACAAGGAGGACTGCGAGTTCATCGTCGTCTTCGTGCACATCTCGAAGCCCGAGCTGAAGCGGCGGCTCCTCAACCGTCTGGCGAAGGATCCGCAGGCGGCGGCGCGCGACAAGAACGTCTACACGGACCTCGACGCGTATGTGGAAGCGGAAAACGTGAATCCGCCGGATCTCACGAAGGGCAAGAACGTCGACCGGCTCTTCGTTTTCGACGCAGACACTGACGAGCTCCGCGACGCGTCCTACGAGCGGCTCATGAAGGAGCTCGGGATCGAGAACTACGAGCCGTATAACCGGAATTTTGAAGTAAACAGAGTTTGAAGGGCCCGGTGAAGCCGACGAAGCGCGTGTGTTTTCCCCGTCACACGCGCCGCGGGGTCCGGTGACACACGAATCACCAATGATGGAAAGTGCGTACCTGAAGAAGGTACGCCTTTTCTTTTGCTGGCGCGCTGACGCCGCGGAGTCCGCGGGGACACATGGCGGGCTCACTTCGCAAGCCCGCGGAGAGCGGGTTGGATCGATTATACAGCTTGCGCGCTGGCGCTTGCGGATTTGGAATCGACCAAGTCGATCGTTTTTTTGTCCTTCCGGACGGGACCCAAGAGGCTTCCGCGGCCAGCCTCTTGGGGATCACCGCCGCCCAAGGCCGTTCCCGCCTTGGGAATCCACCCTCAACGTGCGTACCTTGATG
>JAFPWV010000177.1 GCA_017412675.1 Clostridia bacterium | reverse complement strand
TCGCGGTTGTCGAGCGGCATGCCGTAGGCGTTGATATGGTGCTTGTAGGACGCGAATTCCATCGCGAGGACGCCGGGATCCATGACGCCCGTGCCCATGAGCTTGTCCCAGACGATGTTGTATTTCATCGACCAGGTGCCGGGACGGTCGAACGCGAGACGGTAGGAACCGTCGCCGTTGGCGGCTCTCACGGCCCAGCCCGCGGCCATCTTCTTCGCCTTTGCGGTCATCTCCTCGTAGTCGGCTTCCCGGCCGAGCATCTTGTAGATCACGCCGAGCCCCGCGATACCCATGACGGCCTTGAGGGACAGGTTGCAGTTGTGCGCGAGGTGACCCGCGAAGTCGTCCGTGCAGAGCTGGTTCTCCGGGTCGTCGCCGTGCGCTTCGAGGTACTTGACCCACGCTTCGAGCAGATCGAGGTTCTCCTCGGCGAATTTGGTTTCCCGGTCCGCGATCGCCACGGCCGCCGCCATCACGAGCATGTTGCCGCATTCCTCGACGGGCATCTGGCTGTCGCGTGCGTTGGCGCCGTAGACCTGGCCGCGCACCAGCGGGAACTGACCGCAGTCATGCGGCGCGAAGTCGAAGATCCACTTGTCCGTGCGGGCATACTTGTAGATCGGACGCATCATGCCGCGCACGAGCTCGGGGTTGTACAGGAGATAGAGCGGGATGGACGGATAGGACACGTCGACGGTCGCCGCGCATCCGTTGGAGAAGCACTCCTTCGAGATCCAGAGGATCTGGCCGTCGCGGTCCACGGCGAGCTTGTGCGCCGCGATGGACTGGCGGTAGGAGATCTCGCAGATCTCCGCGTACTTCTCGCCCCCGGCCCGCGTCGCGTCGAGGAAGAGCCGGTCGGAGAACGCCTTGCACTTCTCGGGCAGACCGCAGGCGGTGAAGTCGGAGAACGCCTCGTCGAGCGCCGCTTCGATGGTCTTGCCGTTTCGGTTCCACCAGCTCTTGAGCTTGTCGCCGAAGTAGTCGATGGAGTACACGTCGTCGTAGGCGAAGAGGAAGCAGCGGTAGCCGGAGCCGGTGCGGAGTTCGGTTTCCGCCCAGACGAAGGTCATCTCTTCCCGGAAGCCCTCGGGAGCCTCTTCATTGCGGCGGCGCGGGACAAAGGGAACGGAGATCTTCTCACATCCGGTGCGTCCGGGTTCGACGGCGAGGTGGAAATAACCCCAGTCGATGCGGATATCGTCGCCGGAGCGGTTGAGCACGTCCTGCTTCTTCGATCCCATCTTCACGGCGGCGATGCCGGACGCCAGACGGTATTCGGTTACCTCGACCTCGTCGTCGCCGCGGTTGTTGAGGCAGAGCTCCTCGGACACGGCGATCTTCACCTTGACGTCGCGCAGGATGCCGTCCGTGGAGCGGGCTTCCACGCGGAGATAGCTGACCGGACGGGTGAGGAGGTCGTAGTCGTCCATGAGGAGGGGCGTGAGGAATGTCGCCTTGAGTTCGATCCCCGCGCCTTCGAAGGTGTAGGTCGTGGAGAGGGCGTCGCAGTCGCGGGAGGTCTGGGTCAGCGCCGGGCTGTCATCGCGGGCGTTCCACTTGCCGAGGAAGCGGTACGCGGTGCCGTCGATCTCCGCGGTGCCGACGATGGTGTTCGGATGGCCGGTCCAATGGACGGTCACGGCGTCGGTGAGCCGGTCGGCGGGGGACCAGACGGAAAAATACGGATCGACCGTAATCAGGGGAACGGACGGAGGTCTGAGCTGCATAATGGGTTCTCCTTTTCGTTTTGCCGCGCAGATCGCGCCGCGCGGAGGGTTGTCTTCACTTTACCATAAAATATCAACAAAATCAAGTCCCGAATATCGCCGTTCGGCCCGGAAAAGTGCGGAAAATCAACCGTTCTCCTCTTCTTCGATCTCGCGGGCGCGCCGCAGGATGTCGAGCGAGAAGGAGGGGATGCGCCCGAGCCCGTCCGGCCCGACGTTGAGGAGGTAATTCACGCCCATGCCGTTCAGATGGCGCTTGGTCCGGGCGATCGTCTCGGGGGATTTCCAGTTGTGGTCGAAATACTTGAAGCCCCAGGTGTCGTTGAGCGTCGCGGCGGTCTCATAGAGGCCGTAGGGCGACCACTTGTACCCGCCGAGGCCGTTCATGTCGCCGCTCTCGGCTTGTGTCATCTCCTTCGGCGGCTCGCGCGGGATCTCGTTGTCCCCGAGGGAGACGTAGTCGTACGCGCCGTTGCCGAGCCGGGAGTTGATGAGGCAGTCCGGCTGATACTCCTTGACCATTTGGTAGATCTCGAGGCTCTGCTCCTTCGAGATGACGCCGGGCGTGTCGAACCAGACGAGGCAGAGATCGCCGTACCCCGTGAGGATCTCCTTGATCTGCGGCTTGATCTTGCGCTCGAAGCAGCGGGTGAAGTCCTTCGACGCGATGTCCGGCCAGTCCCACGAGTTGAACCAGTCGCGCCCGGAGCAGCCGCCCTTTTTGTCATAGCCGCCGCCGTCCGGATCGTGCCAGTCGAGCTCCTGCGAATAGTAGAGGCCGAGCTTCAGCCCGTACTTGTAGCAGGCCTCCGCCAGCTCCGCGATGATGTCCCGCCCGAAGGGGGTCGCGTCGACGACGTTGAAGGGATCGGCCTTCGAGTGGAAGAGCGCGAAGCCGTCGTGGTGCTTCGAGGTGATGACGAAATACTTCATCCCGAAGGACTTCGCCGCCGCGATCCACTCATCCGCGTTGAAATAGACCGGGTTGAAGCACTTCGCCAGCGCGGAATACTCCTCGGTCCCGATGCCGAACCAGGACTGCGCCCATTCGCCGTACGTCGGGGTCCGCCCGCCCCGGTATTCGCCGCCGAGGAGGGAATAGAGCCCGAAGTGGACCATCATGCCGTACCCGGCGGATTTGAACCATTGTCTGTTGTCCATTCGTTTTCTCCGTTTCTTGTTCTGAATTCTGCCTTACAGGACGATGCCCGTCGGCTCTCCCGTCTCCGTCAGCATCTCGAATCCGTGCATCCGGATCGTATCGCAGATCTTCGTCCAGCGCTCAACCATGCCCTCGTCGTATTCGACGGGATGGAAGCCCCCGCGGAGATAGCCGACGATCGCCGGGATGCGCCAGTCGTCCGTCGTCAGCTCGACCCGGTGGCCGTCCCCGGGCAGCTCGGCCCTGAGCTTCTGCATCGCGCGGGACAGCATGAATTCCCCGATGCCGTGACCGCGCGCGTCCTCCCGGCAGGCGACCATGTGGATGTCCCCGACCCCGTCCGTGCGCACATAGCCCGTGATCGTGGCGACCGGCGCGCCGTCCGAGGAACGGCAGACGAAGAACGTGTCCGTCTTCGGATCGAGGTGTCCCTGCCCGAGGATCGCGCGGTTCCATTCGTTGACGGTCGCATCCGGTCCGAGCAGTCCGTACTTGCAGATTTCGACCCAGCTCTCCTCGTCGCCCGGCTGCCAGTTCCGGATGAAGAAGCCCTCCGGCGCGGCCTTGTCCGGGATCGCATCAAGCAGGTGGATCATCATAAGCTGTCGCATAAAGTACCTCCGGTGATCAAAGTTCGATTCATTATACCATACCTCCGGGGGAATTACAAGATGAAACCGGAATCCACTGACGCGAACTGCAAGGAATCCCGGTCGCGCGCCGATTGGGACGCACCGCCGCACAGCCGTTTTATCCTTGGAAACCGAAGATTCCCTGCCACAGCTCCTCCCTTCCGGCCTTCCTTTTCACCCCCCTTCCTTCCCCTGCATATCCTGTTCCCGGAGACATCTCCAATTTTTGAAAACGGCAAGGTCATCAAGATGAAAGATTATGGCAAAATCGGAATCCTCGGCGGGGATGCCCGGATGTCCTATGCGGCGGAGAGGCTGGCGGACTCGGCGGAGTGCGCCGTCTGGGGGATCGGCGGGACGCTTAGCTCCTGTGCTGTGCGGGCGGCGGACTGGCAGAGCGCGGTCCGGGGTGCAGATGCGGTCGTGCTGCCCCTGCCCGTCACCCGCGACGGGGAGAACCTTTCGGCGCCCGGCGTCCGGGAACGCGTCCCCCTGGACGGGATCCTCGACGTCATGAAAACCGGCGCGATCCTGTTCGGCGGGAAGCTGCCCCCCCTCTTCATCGCCTGCGCGCGGGAGCGGGGGATCCGGGCGGTCGACTACTACGAGGACGAGGCGTTTCAGATCGCAGGCGCGGTGCAGACGGCGGAAGGCGCGGTCGCGGCGTGCATCGATGCGCTGCCCGGCACGGTCTCGGGCATGGACTGCGCCGTCATCGGCTGCGGGAGGGTCGGGCGGATCCTCGCCAACCGGCTCCGGGCCCTCGGCGCGCATGTCACGGTCGCGGCGCGGAATCCGCGGGATCGCGCATGTGCGGCGGCGGACGGCTGCGCACCGGTCGAGCTGGCGGGCTGGCTGCGGGATCCCGCGCCCGTCGAGGCCGTCTTCTCGACCGTTCCCGTGCCGGTCCTGGACGTGGATGCGCTCGGACGCTTCCCGCCGTCGGCCGTGTTCTTCGAGCTCGCGGACGGGATCGACCGTCATGCCGCCGAGGCGTGCGGGCTGACCGTGATCGCGCTGCCCGGCCTGCCGGGGAAGGTCTCTCCGAAGAGCGCGGGGGAGAGCATTGCCGCCTCGGTCCTCTGCATCCTCGGGGAAGGGGGCGGTCTTCATGGATAAATCCACCCGCCTCGGCTTTGCCCTGACCGGGTCCTTCTGCAACCACCGCGCCGCCCTCGACGTCATGCGCACGCTCGCCGGGAACTGGGACCTCGTCCCGATCCTCTCCTTCCGCGCGGCGGAAACCGACACCCGCTTCGGGAGCGCGGCGGATCTTCTCGCCGAGGTCGGATCGATCGCGGGGCGTCCGCCGGTGACGACGATCGCGGAGGCCGAACGCTTCGGACCGTCCGATCCCCTCGACGCGCTCCTCATCTGCCCCTGCACCGGCAACACGCTGGCGAAGCTCGCGCACGGGATCACCGACACCCCGGTCACGATGGCGGCGAAGGCACACCTGCGCACGGACCGTCCGCTCCTCGTCGCCCTCGCCTCGAACGACGCGATGAGCGCGAACCTCGGCAATCTCGGGACGCTCTTCAACCGCAAGAACGTCTGGTTCGTCCCCATGCGGCAGGACGATCCGCGGGGCAAGCCGCACTCCCTCGTCGCGGATTTCACCCGCGTTCCCGAAGCCCTCGCCGCGATGGCGGAGGGACGGCAGCTTCTGCCGCTGTTTCTCATATAGAAAAACGCCCGCTCTCCTTTCAAAAGAGGAGAGGGGCGCAGAGTGTCCGGAGGCGTGAGCAAGTTCCCGCGCCTCCGGCTTGTTTACTGGGGATCGAGATACGTGAGATACGGGATGCGCGGATCGTACGCGAGGAACCCGCCGTCGTAGAGCGCTTCGATGAAGAAGCATCCCGCGAGCATCGTGCACCACGTCACGGCGAACCCCTCGGCGCAGTCGGCGAGCTGGGGCGGGATCGTGCGCTTCGTGATGGCGCGGACCTCGTCGAGGATCGCAGCGGACGGCCCGGCGAGGGGCTCGGCGAGGAGGTCATTTGCCTCACAGACGAGGGCGTCCCACGCCTCCGTGCGCACGGCGACGTTCACGGCGAGCTTCCCGTCGATCCGTTTGACGTAGTTTTTGGCGGCAAGATCGGCGGCGATCTCCGGATCGGCCTCTTCGCCGCGCAGGATCCGGAACAGAGCGGTCCCGTTTTCCTTGTGATAAAAATACGATTGACGGGAGTGGTCCGAAGGTTTCCCGGGCACGAAGATGTCGACCGCTCGGACGATTCCCTCGGGACACGCCCGCGGCGTCGAGCCGAAGCTCCACGGGAGCGGATGTGTCTCGGCGGCAAAGACGAAGCCCCGGCTGCCGTCGGACAGGATGCGGGGGTAATCCGCGGGCGCGAGGCAGTCGTAAAGCCTCTGGTCGAACTCCCCGGCCTCGGAGGCGAAGAACCAGCGGAAACGCATCTCATCCTCGTCCTCCCGGAAGAGCCCGCAGCTCCGCATCCGCGGCAGGAACCGGTCGAAGACTTCTTCATAGTCCGGAAGATACCCGCGGTAGATCGTCCGGAACCGGTCCCGGACCGCGGCGAAGGCATCGGCGGGGAGGATGTGCAGGTTGGCGCGGAACTTGTTCTTCACCGGGGAGACGAGCAGTCCGGCGTCCGCGAGCAGGGCGATCTCCTCCTCGACGAAGACGGCGGGGGTCATGAGGTCGGCGGCGATCTCTTCGGCGCTCTTCGGCTTTTCGTTGGCCGAGAGGAGGATCTGGCAGGGCAGATTCCGTTCCGTGAGCTTCCACGGATTGACATGGGTGAGATCGAGGAACGAGCCGAATAGCTCGAAGGGGGCAGGGGCAAAAGCGTGTGTGGACGGGATCGGATTCATGATGCTCTCCTTCATTTTTTCCCGCCCGGCCCGGAGGTAATACTTCACCATATCAGGCGAAAGCTCCCGGCGGCGGGCAATGTCGCGGACGGCGTACCCACGGTAGTAGTGATCCACGAGGATATCGCGGTACAGCCCGGAGAGCGAGGCGAGGGTGCGGCGGACTTCAGCGGCGTCCTCGCGCGACACGGCGATCTCGTCCGGCAGCGGCTCGTCGCAGGGGAGGTTCGAGAACATATCCTCCGGCGCGGGGACCGAACGGCGGCGGAAAAAGCTGTTTGCCGTATTGCGCGCGATCCCGCGGAAAAAGTGCTCCGGGTCGCGGATGTCGTCCCGTTTTGCCTCGGCTTCGAGACAGCGCAGGGTGATTTCCGAGGCCAGCTCCTCCGCGTCTGCGCGGCTGTCCGTGCGCGAGAGGGCGTAGGCGAAGAATTCGCGCATCCAGCCCTCGTCGATCCGGGTCGTCATGGCGTCGTCCTTTCATTTCAGTAGGGTTGTTTGACCGGTCTGCCTGACAGTAGCTTTCGCGCCGCGCCGGATAAGCGTTTTTCGCGCTTTTTTCGGAAAAATCTCATACTTTTGTTCTTCTAAATAATTGTGAACACAGGTCGTTCGAGCCCCCTCATCAGTCACTACGTGACAGCTTCCCCCCGGAGGGGGAAGCCTCACAACATGCAGCGTTTCCGAAACAGAAGACGGTTTCCATAGAGTATTGGAGCCAGTTTCAGAAAGGCGGTGCACTCTTTTTGTTGCCTTCCCCCGCCTGTGGGGTCGGTTTCAACAAGTTGAAACCGGGTGCCCTGATAGGGCGGATGAAGGGTGCTTTGCAGCCCTTCAGACAGAAAACAGTATCAATAATCCGCCCGGAATCGCAGGATCCTCCCGTATTTCTCGTGGAACACCTCGCCGTCCGGAACGAATCCCGCGGATCGCGCGGTCCGGATCGAGGCCTCGTTGTCCGCGTGGACGCACACGAGCGGCGAGGCGATCCCGTGCACCCTGCACAGCGCCGCAGCCCGGCAGAGCAGCGCCCGCCCGTATCCCCGATGCCGCTCCGACGGCCGGACGTGATACCCGATG
>JAFPWV010000176.1 GCA_017412675.1 Clostridia bacterium | reverse complement strand
CCTTTTGCCGAATGGACAGATCGGGATGTTTGAAGAAACCGAGGAGTTCGCCGCCGCTGAGATTCCAAAAAAGAAGGTGAAGGAACATACCCGCGCGCCGAAGCGGAAGATGGAAGAGATCTATGGTAATCTTCCAACAGAAGAACCTGAAATTCACTATCTTACGGACGAGGAAAAGACCTGTAAGCGCTGCGGGGGACATATGTGCGTGATCGGCTTCGATACGCATACGGAGATCAAGCATATTCCTGCGGTGTACAAGGTCAGGGAAATCCGCCTTGAGAAGTGCGTCTGCAAATGCTGTGAGGGGAAAATGGATGAGGACGGCGAGGAGCATCCTGTTTTCGCTGTGGCGGAAGGTCCCCGCGCTCTCATTCGCGGAAGCATGATCTCCCCGTCTCTTGCCGCGCATGAAATCAACGCGAAGCTGAACCTGCGTCTGCCGCTGTATTGCCTGGGGCAGGAATATGCCCGGAACGGTTTATGCCGCAGCAGACAGACCATGAGCAACAACATGCTCGCGCTGGGCGGGATGCTGGAACCGCTGTACGAACGGATGAAGAAGGAACTCGTTCGCATGGAGATCATCCACGCGGACGAGACCCCGTGGCAGGTCAATCATGGAAACGGAAAAGAAGGACCTGTTCGGGGGTACTTCTGGGTATATACGTCCGGGAAATACGAACCGAAGCAAATCGTACTGTACGATTATGAGAACGGGCGGGGCGCGGAGTATCCGAAGAAGTTCCTCAGAGGCTTTTCGGGGTACGGACACTGCGACGGATTGGGACAGTACAGCGCAGTCAGAGGTTTTACCCGTGTGGGCTGCTTCGCGCATCTTTGGCGATACTTTCTGAACGCGGTAAAGGTGCAATCTGACCGGAACGATTACACAACCGCGGCAGGGGTGGGACTACTGATGATCGACGAGATCTTCAAAGCGGAGAGAAAGGATCCGGAGAAGCCGCGGGAAGCAAGTCCGCTGAGTCTCGAAGAGATCGGGGAGATCAGGAAAACCGCCACAAAGGCGTTGCTTGAAAAATTTTTCGGATGGTGCGCGGAAAAGGAACGAGAAAATCTGCCGTCGGCAAAAACACGCGAGGCGATCCAATATGCCCTGAATCAGAAGGAAGCGCTTTCAAGGATTCTGGAAGACCCCAGACTGGAGTTAACCAACAACGCAGCGGAGCATGCGGTGCGACCTGTGGCGGTAGGACGAAAAAACTGGCTGTTCTCGGACAGGGAACGGGGAGCGCGGGCGCTGTCCGTACTTTTCTCGATCGTTGAGACGGCAAAGGCAAACGCGCTGAAGCCGTATGAATACCTGAAACACATTTTTGAGACCATGCGCGGCGGAAAGAACATCGAATGGCCGGAGCTTTTGCCGTGGAGCGGAAAGATACCGGAATCCGTGAGAATATGAGGAGAGGAATATGTCTGTAAAAGCCGGGGCGAACATCGCGTTCATGATGAACTTTGTATGTGACTTCATCGACGAGAGGATGGACAGGGACAGTTTTGATTTGGACTTTCATCATCACCTGATCGAGAGATACGACGGTATGTTCCGAGAAAATGCCGAGGCCGCGCAAGCGTTTGCCGAAAGCATCGGGGATGTGGTGGACAGAAGCTCAGCTATGTCGGACGACGATTTCCGAGACGCTCTGTGCGACCCGTATGACCTTGTTCTGGACATCCTTCGTGGAAGAGCATACTGATATCCTACCGCCCAACCGGGCGTTTTCTTCTTCTTGGGCACCTTCTTTTGTAGGGGGCAGGGTTTGACGGTTACAAATCGCTTCAGACTTTACTCTGAAGCGACCTTCTTTTGAACGTGGAGCATACGAGACTCGAACTCGTGACCCCAACACTGCCAGTGTTGTGCGCTCCCAGCTGCGCTAATGCCCCAGTTTTGGAGAAAGGACCGCTTCTCATGCACCTCCAGGGATTCGAACCCTGGACCCACTGATTAAGAGTCAGTTGCTCTACCAACTGAGCTAGAGGTGCGTATGGAAACGGCCTTTCTCTTGCTTTTTCGGAACCGTATCTTACCCAACCGCTCGCCCTTTTGGTTTTTGTATCCCTTCCTCCAATCAGGGGTGTGTCCCTTCGTTCATCAAGGGACCCACTGATTAAGAGTCAGTTGCTCTACCGACTGAGCTTAAGAAGATAATTGCGATTCTGCATAACATCTAACCCGAATTTCGAGTCCTACTGCAAATTCTCTCGAATACTACAAAATGTATTTTTGTGTCGTATGTCATTTTGTGTTTTGCTTTATATTACAAAGAGATATGCAGCTAGATCTATATATGTAGTTGCTTGTCAGAGCCACTCATCTCGAGTTTTAGTAAACTTTTAGTAAAAGCGTATGTTCAGAGATAAGAATACTCTTTCAAATGGCTTCTTTATTGGATTTCTGCAAAATTTACAGAAAATCCACTAAAAACATCAAGATTGTTGTATAATAAAGGAGACCGAAACGGAGGTGTTTCCCCAATGACCGATATGGAATTCCGCGCGCAGTTTCCTCCCCTCGTCCGGGACTTCGCGCGATACAAGGACGTGGTGCAGGGATGCTCTTCGAAAACCGTGACGGAATATCTCTTCGATCTGCGCACCTTCTGCCGATGGCTCACGGCGTCACGCAGCGGGCTGCCGACCGAGGGCGAGGAATTCGACGCCATCGAGATCAAAACGCTCGACACCGCCTTCTTCTCTTCCGTCTCGACCGGCGAGGTGTACGACTTCCTCTCCTTCGTGAAGGACGGGCGGGACAACGAGAGCCGGGCGATGGCGCGCAAGCTCTCCGCGATCAAACAGTTTTACAAGTATTGCACGTCCCGGATGCACCTCTTCGAGGACAATCCAGCCGCCGACATCGAGACGCCGAAGATGAAAAAGTCCCTGCCGAAATACCTCAGCGTCGAGGAATGCATGGAGCTGCTCGGCGCGGTGACGGCGGACACGGAATCGAAGACGCGCGAGCGGGACTACTGCATCCTGACGCTCTTTCTCAACTGCGGGATCCGGCTTTCGGAGCTCGCGGGGATCAGCATTCCCGATCTCGACAAGGAGCTGCGCTCGATGCGCGTGATCGGCAAGGGCTCGAAGGAGCGGATCGTCTACCTGAACGACGCCTGCCGCGCCGCGATCGCCGCCTATCTGCCAATCCGGAGAGAGACCCCGGCGAAGGAAAAGGGCGAGAGCGCGCTCTTCCTCTCCGGGCAGGGACACCGGATCTCCGTCAAGACCGTCCAATGGATGGTGAAAAAATACCTCGGCGAGGCCGGGTTGCAGTATAAGAATTACTCGACGCACAAGCTCCGTCACACCGCCGCGACCCTGATGTATCAGTCGGGCGAGGTGGACATCCGCGTCCTCAAGGACATTCTCGGCCATGAGCAGCTCAACACGACGCAGATCTACACCCATGTGTCGAACGAGCACATGGAGGAAGCCATGGCCGCGAATCCGCTCGCCGAAGTGATGCCGCCGAAGCGGACGAAGATGAAGGCGAAGGAACCGGTGGACAGCGGGGACAGCGAAGAACAGATCAACGAAAACGAATAAAGAAGGGAGAATGGCATGGAAGGGTTTGACGCCGGACGGATCGAGCGGCTGCGGGCGGATGCGCTTCATCCGGTCGTGAATTACGATGAGTTTTACAGCTTTTTCAATGCCGCGTATTTCGAGGATGCCGGCAATCCGAGCTTCAAGCGGCGGATCGCGCAGGCGGTGAAGGCCGCTTACGCCGCGTGGACCGTCGACGTCGCGCCGGGCGAGCTGATCGTCGGGCGTCCCGCGTCCCGGGCATACACCAACGAGGAACGGGAACGGTTCCGCCGGGCGAACGAAGCCGCGCGCTTCTCGCATCCGTCCCTCGGGCAGGACTCGCACATGGCGATCGACTACCGCCGTCTCCTCACCCTCGGTACCTCCGGCATCGCCGCGCTGATCGACGGATACCGCGCCGCGCTAGATCCGGCCGATCCGGAATCGGTGAAGAAGGACGACTTCTATCTGGCGGCCAGGACCTGCCTCGAAGGCGTGGAGATCCTCGCCGCACGTTACGCGGACCGTGCCGACACCCTCGCCGCAGAATCCGAAGAGGCCGGGGACGCCCGTCAGGCCGAAGAGTACCGCGAGATCGCCGAAATCTGCCGCCGGGTGCCGAAATTCCCCGCGCGCACGTTCCGCGAAGCCGTACAGTCCGCGGCGTTCGTCACCTACGCGATCTCCGTCAAGCCGCTCAGACCGTCGATGCTCCAGTTCCAGCTCGGGCGGCCGGATCGCTGGCTGCTGCCGTACTACGAGGCGGACCGCGCCGCGGGCATCCTCACGGACGGCGAAGCGCAGACCCTGATCGACTGCCTCTGTATCCAGATCAACCGGCGCGTGCCGAACGGGCTCTCCTGCGGGCTCATGGTCGGCGGGCGGCTTCCGGACGGGACGGTCGTCTCGAATCCCCTCACGCGGATGTTCCTCTCCGCCATCGACGACGTGCGGCTCGTCTATCCCTCGGTGGGGTTCTGCTGCACGTCCGACACCCCGGAGGAGGATCTGCGCCTCGCGCTCGGGATCCTCTCCCGCGGACGGTCCCATCCCGCGATCTTCAACGACGACGTCATTCAAAAGGGCTTGAAATACTACGGCCTCACGGATGAGGAGGCGTCGGAATACATCCACTCCACCTGCGTCGAGATCACGCCCGTCGCCTGCTCGAACGTCTGGGTCGCGTCACCGTATATGAATATGCCCGCCGAGCTCTGCGCGATCCTCCCGGACGACGGCGAATGCCCCTCGTTCGACGATCTGATGGCGCGGTTCAAGGCACATCTCTCCCGTCGGATCGCGGAGAACTGCCGATGGGAGACCTTCGGACGCTGGGAGAGGGCGAAATACTGCGCCGATCCCCTGCTCTCCTGCTTCGTGCACGACTGCCTCGAAACAGGATGCGACATCGAGGAGGGCGGCGCGCGGTTCAACTGGATCACGCCGTCGTTCGTCGGGGTCTCGAACCTCGCCGACGCGCTCTACGCCATCCGCACGCTCGTGTATGAGCGGCACGCCGTCACCTTCGCCGCATGGAAGGCCGCGCTCACCTCGGATTACCGGGAGGATCCCGGCCTGCTCGCCATGATCCGCGCGCTCCCGAAATACGGATGCGACTGCCGCGATCCCGGCACCCCGGACGGATTCGTCGCCGAGATCTCCTCGTTCCTCGCCGCAGAATGCGAAAAGCACCGCGTGCCCTTCCGAAACGGCCGCCTCATCCCGAGCATGTTCTGCTGGATCATGCACGACATCTTCGGGCGCTCGACCGGCGCGACTCCGGACGGACGGCTGGCGGGCTTCCCGCTCGGCGACGGATCGGGACCCGCGCAGGGACGAGAAGCCGAAGGCCCGACGGCGTCCGTGCTGTCCTCGACCTCGTGGGATCACTCGAAATTCATCGGCGGGATCGCCGTCAACATGAAATTCACGAAATCAGTCTTCAACGAAAAGAGCCTCGACGCCGTGGAGACGCTCGTCAAGACCTACCTCGCCCGCGGCGGATTCGAGATCCAGATCAACGTCACGGACCGGGAGACGCTCGAGCGCGCGCGGGTCCATCCGGAGGAATACGCCGACCTCGTCGTGCGCATCGGCGGATACAGCGATTACTTCGTCCGCCTCTCCCCCACGATGCAGGAGGAGGTCATCCTCCGCACGGAGCACACGGTATGACGCACCCCTGATCCGTTCCGGGATCCATGCACGGATCCCTTCTGCACCCCTCCGACTTTAACTTCTTACTTTTCCGAACAGGAGGCACTATGAAAAACTACATCCTTCACCTCACCAATGCCGCGCCGCAATGGGACAACGCGTCCCCCGTCGGATGCGGCTCCGCCGGTCTCATGGTCTGGGGCGGCGTGGGCGAAGAACGGCTGACCTTCAACGAGGAATCGATCTGGGACGGCGGCCCCATGAATACCAAGGTAGACGGATTTGCGGACAAGATCCGGCACATCCGCGAGCTCTTCCTCGAAGGCCGCGAACACGACGCCGACGTCTGGGCGCTCGAAAACATGGGGGACTGCTTCAACCGCATCAAGGCCTACGAATACGCCGGCGAGATCCGCGTCCGCCTGCATGAGGACGACGAGGCTGAGAACTACCGCCGGGACATCGACCTGACGGACGGCGTCTGCACGGTGGCGTACGAGCGTGACGGCGCGGCTTATACGCGTGAGTATTTTGCCTCCTATCCGGCGGGGCTGATCGCCTCCCGCTTCACCGCATCCGCCGCGTTCTCCGCCGGGATCCGGTTCCGCCGCGAGAACATCCGCCGCCTGACGGTCACGCCGGAGGGGATCGCCGCCGTCTGCGGAACTGCCGTGAGCGACAATCGCTTCCTCATCAAGACGAAGATCGTCACCGACGGCACGGCATCCGTTTCCGAAGCGGGCGTCGATGTGAAGGACGCCTCTTATCTCGAGCTCTACACCGTCATCGTCACGGCCTTCAAATCCTTCAACCTCGTGAACGCCGCCGAGGATCTGCTCGACAAGACCTTCGCAGGCTGGGACGCGCTTCGGAGGGAAGCCGTCGAGGATCACCGGGCGCTGATGAACCGCTCCGACGTGTCCTTCCCCGCCGATCCCGCGCTCGAAGCCCTTCCGGTGAACGAGCGGCTCGAGCGGCTGAAGCAGGATCCCGACGCGCGCGACGACGGGCTTCTGTCCCTCTACTATGCGTTCGGCAAGTATCTGCTCATCGGCTCCTCCCGTCCCGGCACGCTTCCCGCGAACCTGCAGGGCGTCTGGGCGGACGGTCTCACGCCTCCGTGGAACAGCGACTACCACATGAACATCAATTTGCAGATGAACTACTGGCAGGCGGAGGAGGCCAACATCGGCGAATGCACGTCCGCCCTGTTCGATTACATGAACGGGTATCTGCTCCCCGGCGGCGAACGGGTCGCGCGGGAGAACTACGAGGCCCGCGGCATGGTGGTGCACCACCTCTCCGACATCTACGGCTTCGCGGCGGCGGCAGACGGTCTCTGGGGGCTCTGGCCTCTCGGCGGCGCATGGCTCGCGTATCACCTCTGGGAGCATTGGCTCTACACCGGCGACAAGAACTTCCTCCGCACCACCGCGTACCGCTACATCCGCAACTGCGCCGAGTTCTTCATGGACACGCTCTTTGAAGGTCCCGACGGCTATCTGCACACGGGTCCCTCGACCTCTCCCGAAAACCGCTATTTCGACGCCGAGCACCGTCCGGTGTACCTCGCGATCTCCCCGACGATGGACCTCGAGATCGTTGGCGGGCTCCTCGACTTCTACGCGGAATGCGAAAAGATCCTCGGGATCGATCCCGCGGCGGGCGAGAAGGCAAAGGCGATCCGGGCGAGAATGGTCCCCCTGCGCGTCGGAAAGCACGGTCAGCTCATGGAGTGGTTCAAGGACTATGACGAATGCGAGCCCGGTCACCGGCACATCTCGCACGCGTTCGGGCTCTATCCGGCAGCGCAGATCACCCGCGCGACGCCCGAGCTCTTCCGCGCGATCGAGGTGACGCTCGAACGTCGGCTCGCGTCCGGCGGCGGGCATACCGGCTGGTCCCGCGCGTGGCTCATCAGCCTCTTCGCGCGTCTCGGCAAGGCGCAGGAAACCTACGACAACATCCGCCAGCTCTTCACGAAATCGACGTTCCCGAACCTCTTCGACGCGCATCCGCCGTTCCAGATCGACGGCAACTTCGGCGGCGCCGCAGGCATCGGCGAGATGGTGATGCAGAGCCACGAGGGCTTCGTCTCCCTCCTGCCCGCCACCCCGGACTGGCTCGACGGATCGTTCGAAAATCTCCGCGCGCGCGGCGGCTACACCGTCTCGGCTTCGTGGAAGGGCGGCATCGTCACCTCCCTCGTCGTCGCGGCCGATCGCTCGGGCACCGTTAAGATCCGCGTCCCCGGACACGACGACATCCTCGCGCAGGTCTCGAAGGAACCCGTCAAAATCCTCTGATCCCGTCCGTTTTTCACCGCCGCTCCCTTGCAATCCCGGCATCGATATGATATAATCAGGTATCCGGATCCAACCCCATGACTGCGAAAGGAAAATCACCGATGAAAAAACGCATTCTTGCCCTTCTGCTCGCCGCGCTGATGCTCTTCCCCGCCCTCGTCTCCTGCTCCGAGAAGAGCGCGGACCCGCAGAGCAATGATCCCGCATCGGAACAGACCACAGTGGCCCCTGCGGCGGCTGAGGAGGAAGAAGACGAGTCCCAGCTTTCGTCCCTCGAGCTCCGGCAGCGCATCCCCGACAACCTCCCCGCGAACAACTTCAACGGGCGGGACTTCACGGTCTGCACCGAGGAGCGGAAGTTTTATGAGATCTTCTCTGAGGAGCTCACCGGCGAAGCGACAAACGACGCCGTCTATGACCGCAACATCCGCATCGAGGACCGCTTCAACGTGAAGATCGGCACCCTTGCGAACGGCAACCCCGAGAATCAGGTCATCACGACCGTCACCTCCGGCACGCACGATTTCGACATCGTCGGATTCGTGAACTACAAGACCTATACACCTGTGACCTCCGGCGTCCTCTACAACTGGCTCGACATCCCGCTCGTGGATCTCAGCCAGCCGTGGCACAACCAGCTTGCGAACGGCGACGCGACGGTCAACGGCAAGCTCTTCGGCATCGACTCCGACCTGTCGATCTCGACCCTGCTCTACACCTACGGCATGTTCTTCAACTATCAGATCATGGAGCAGTACGGGTACAGCTCGGAAGACCTCTACAACCTCGTGTTCGAGGGCGTCTGGACGGTCGACAAGCTCAAGGAGCTCACCTCCGGCATCTGGCAGGATGTCAACGGCGACGGCAAGCATGACGCGGGCGACGTCCACGGCTACGCGGTCACGAGCTCCGGCGTCAACACGCACGACGTCTGGCTCGCCGCGCTCAACATCTCCCCGGTCCTGACGATCCGCGGCGAGGACGATTTCGTGGTCACCTTCTTCAGCGACGCCACGGTGAGCGCGCTCGAGCTGATCGCGTCGCTCTACCACGAATCCGAGGGCAGCCTCTTTGATTCGGCAGGCGACTGGCGCCACATCCCGGCGATCTTCGCAACGGGCCGCGTCGCCATGACCCAGCTCTATTTCGGCGAGACGACCGAGTCCCTCACCGTGATGGAGGACACCTACGGCATCCTGCCGCTGCCGAAGTTCAACGAGCTGCAGGAAGGCTACTACACGAACTGCTGGGACCAGTTCACCGTCTTCGCGGTGCCGCTGACAATCCCGACCGACGATCTCGATTTCGTCGGCACGCTCTATGAGGTTCTCTCGGCGGAATCCTACAAGACGGTCTTCCCGGCATACTATGACGTCGCCCTGAAGAGCCGCTATTCCGCGGAACCCGCAACGGCGCAGGTCGTCGACCTCATCATGGCGGGCCGCAAGCTCGACTTCACCTTCCAGTTCGGCGAAAAGCTGTCCCGTCTGCCCTACCTGTTCCGCGACATGGTGGTGGCGAACGACACGGCGGTCGCGTCGAAATACAAGAAGATCCAGAAGAGCATGAACAAGCAGATCCAGTCGTTCATGAAGATCTATTTCGGCGATTGAGCCGCAGATCGAAAAGAGGAGCCGTACAAGCAACGGCTCCTTTTTGCATGTGCTATACCTTCCGCGCGATCTGGCGGCGCAGACGTTCGATGGTCCGCTTCTCGAGCCGGGAGATGTAGGACTGCGAGATCCCGAGGACCTCGGCGACCTCCTTCTGCGTCATCTCCCGCCGTCCGCCGAGGCCGTAGCGGAGTTCGATGATCTCGCGCTCCCGGTCCTCGAGCGACGCGACCGCCTCCCGGACCACCCGGGCGTCCTCCTCGCGCTCCAGCTCCGCGCCGACCGGACCGTCCCCGGATTCGAGAACATCCGAGAGGGAGAGCTCCCCGCCGTCCCCGTCCGAGGTGAGGGGCTCGTCGATGGAGAGGTCCCCCCGGTGCGGCGCGTTCTTGCGGATGTGCATGAGGATCTCGTTTTCGATGCACCTCGACGCGTAGGTCGCGAGCTTGATGCCCCGGTCCGTCTTGTAGGTATTCACCGCCTTGATGAGACCGATGGTCCCGATGGAGATCAGGTCTTCGATGCCCGTGCCGCAGCTCTCGAACTTCCGCGCGATGTATGCCACGAGCCTCAGGTTGTGCCGGATCAGCGTGTCGGCAAGGCTCCGGTCCTCGTCGAAGCGCGAAAGGATCTCGGCCTCCTCCTCGGGCGTGAGTGGCGGCGGAAGCGCTTCCGGACCGTTGATGTAATAGATTTCTCCCTCTCCCCGGAATGCCTGCGCCACGAGCTCGGCCGCCTCCCGGATCGTCTGCATGATCGACATGATATGGCCTCCTGTCTTTTGGATTTGGTTTCATTCCGGCACGATCGCGTCCGCGCCGCCGAATGTCCCTTCCCCGGGATCGAGCGCGACGACCGCTTCGGTTTCCCTGCCCCCGACGGCGAGCTTCTCCGGGATGACGCCGAGAAGCACCCGTTCCCCGCCGAAGCCCGTGAGCGGAACGGCGCGGATGCGGAGCGCGGGATCGGCTGCCTTCACCCGCTCCGCGAGCGCCGGGACGGCCCTCTCCTTCACGAGGACCACGGGCAGACCGCCGATGGGTTCGCGCGCGATGCACCCGGAGTCGCACAGCGCGGGCATTTCATAGGATCCTCCGCCCGCCGTGAAGCGAAGCATCGCCGTCCGTCCCGGCGTCCGCGACCGATGAAAGCGCGAGAAGACGAGGGAGAGGAGCGCCGAGAGGACGAGCGCCGTCGGAAAGCGGTCCTCGCCGGGGAGGATGACCGGCGTGCCGAGATACATGAGGAAAGTCACGATCCCGCCGAGCAGAGCCCCCGCGCCCCAGACGGTGACGCTCTCCCAGAGGAGCCGCGCGATCCCGCCCGCTCTGCCGTACCCGATGCGCGTCATGACGGCGGCGGTGAGGATCCCCGCGATGATTTCGGCAAACCGCGGCGGGGAGGCTGCCGTGAGGATCACGCCGGAGAGACCGCCGAACGCCGCCCCGAGGAGGAGCCGCTTCTTGTCGAGCGGTTTCTTCATCGCGCGGCCGGCGAGGGTCAGGGTGAGAAAGTCCATCGAGAAGTCGATGAGGAACAGAATATCCGCGTAAAACCCGATACGCTCACCTCCCGGGATCATTATAGGACGGCGGGCGCGCGGTTTGTGTCAAAGGCGCGGGACGGGCGCATATTTCCGCTTGACATTCCCCCGCGTCCGATGTAAAATAAATCTTAAGAAAATCTTCATCGGTTTGCCCCTTTCTTTTTAAGGACCGGTTCTGCTATACTGAGAGCATCAACCGGAAGGAGGTTCCCATGGTCAACATCCTGATCTGCGACGACGAGGCGGACATCGTCAACGCCCTGAAAATCTATCTGAACGACCCGGAATACCGTCTCTATACGGCGTCGAACGGCCGGGAAGCGCTCGAGATCGTCGGGCGGGAGAACATCCACCTCATCCTGCTCGACATCATGATGCCCGCTCTCGACGGGATCTCCGCGCTCGCAAAGCTGAGGGAGACCTCCAACATCCCGGTCATCTTCCTCACGGCGAAGAGCGAGGACACGGACAAGATCCTCGGGCTGAACGTCGGGGCGGACGATTACATCACGAAGCCCTTCTCCCCGCTCGAGGTGACGGCGCGGGTGCGGTCCCAGCTGCGGCGGTACATGCAGCTCGGCGGACACGGCGGGACCCGTTCTTCCGAGTCGGCGTCGATCGGCGGGATCGAGCTCGACGACCGGGCGAAGACCGTAACCCTCGACGGGGAGCCCGTGAGCCTCACGCCGCTCGAATACGACATCCTGAAGCTGCTCATCACGCATCCGGGGCAGGTGTTCTCCCCGAAGGAGATCTACCGCGCGGTCTGGCACGACGATCCGCTCGACAGCGACAACACCGTCGCCGTGCACATCCGGCACCTGCGCGAGAAGCTCGAAATCAACCCCGCCGAGCCGAGGGTTCTGAAGGTCGTCTGGGGGCAGGGCTACAAACTGGAGGACAAGCGATGAAAAAAGAATCCACCGGCGCGCTCCGGAAGGCGCTTCTGTTCGCCGCCGTCATTCTCTGTGCCGTGCTGACCGTCGGCTGCGTGGTCTCAGCCTGGCTGATGTTCAACGAGGAGTTCTACACGACACCGAAGGACCTGCTGATCGAAAAGCATGACATTTCGAGAATGCGGACGGACGCCAATCTCATCGTGCACCATCTTCTGAACGCCAGTTACTATGCCGCTGAGCCGCTCGACGTGGTTTACTCGGACACCGCGACCAATCTGCGCTACGTTCTGTTTGACGAGAACGGGGAGATCGCCGCGTCCAACGTACAGGCAATCGCTGGAATGGAAAACTACACATACGAAAATGGCTGGAAGGAGATTCTCGTCTATCTGAGCGAATACCGCAATATGTATGACGAAACGCAGACCTTCACGGACATCACACTGGAAAGACCGGTGAGAGACCGCGGAGAATATCTTCATGACAACACCCGCATCTATCGTCTGTACGGGATGCTCGCCGACGGTCTGCCCGTCGAGGACGGATACCGGTTTGTGCACATCGTGTACGGCGCGGTGTACGGTCTGCGCTATGCCGTCTATCCCGTCGGCGCGGTGAGCTTCGTGCTCGCGATCCTCTGCTTCGTGCTGCTGATGGGCGCCTCCGCCCGCAGACCGCGGCAGGCAGGGCTCTATCCCGGACCGCTCCACGCCGTTCCCTTCGATCTGCTCCTCGCCGTCTGCATCGCGCCGGTCGCCCTGTTTCTCTATCTGATGAACGAGCTGGATATCGGTTACACCGTTTTCACCGCAGCAGCGCGGATCGCCAGCAGCCTCCTCCTCATCGGGTGCGTCTCGCTCGGCCTGCTCATGAGCGCGGCGGCGCGGATCAAGACGGGGACGCTCTTCAAAAACACCGTCGTCTGGCGCGCGCTCACGCTGCTCTGGACCGCCGTCAAATGGATCGGGCGGATGCTCAAAAAGGCCTCGCTGGCCGTGGTGCACGGGATTTCGGCGATCCCGCAGATCTGGAAGATCATCGTGCTGTTCCTCACGCTGCTCCTCTTTGAAATCATCGTCTTCGGCTCGTCGTATCCGGATACCGAGGTCTACTGGATCGTCCATATCATCGAGGCATTCGTCCTCTTCGGCCTCGTCGTGTGGCGCACGCTGTCCCTGCGGAAGCTCGCGAAGGGCGGCGAGGCGCTGGCGTCCGGGAATCTGTCGTATCACGTCGATCCCGAGGGAATGCCGCACGATCTCAAAAAGCAGGCGGATGCCCTGAACCGCATCGGGATCGGGATGAATCATGCCGTCGAGGAACGCATGAAGAGCGAGCGGATGAAAACCGAGCTCATCACGAACGTCTCCCACGACATCAAGACGCCGCTCACGTCGATCATCAACTACACCGATCTGCTCTCGAAGGAGGAGTCCGGCAACGAGAAGATCCGCGAATATACGGAGGTCCTCACGCGGCAGTCCGTGCGGCTGAAGCGCCTGATCGACGATCTCGTGGAAGCGTCGAAGGCCTCGACCGGGAACCTCGACGTCACGCTTGCGCCGTGCGACGCGTCGGTGTTCCTCGAACAGGCGGCGGGAGAGTACGAACAGCGGCTGCGGGACGCCGGGATGATCCTCTGCATGGCGCATCCCGACCATCCGGTGCCGATCCTCGCGGACGGGCGGCGGCTCTGGCGCGTGTTCGACAATCTCATGAACAACATTCTGAAATACGGGCAGAGCGGGACGCGGGTGTACCTGACGCTCGAGGAGATCAACCGCTTCGCCGTCGTCACCTTCCGCAACGTCTCGCGTGATCCGTTGAACGTTTCGCCGGACGAGCTGATGGAGCGGTTTGTGCGCGGCGACGCCAGCCGTTCGAGCGCGACGGAGGGCAACGGTCTCGGGCTTTCCATCGCAAAGAGCCTGACGGAGCTCCAGGGCGGCGCGCTCACCCTTGCGATCGACGGGGATCTCTTCAAGGCGACCCTGCACTTCCCCGTCGCCGAGAATACCGCGCTCCCCGCTTGAATTCCCGCCGGTTTCCTCAGACTGCCGTTTCCCCAGCGGAGCGGCAGTTTCTTTGTGCGAAAAACTTTACAACTTTCCCGCATAAAGATACAGTCCATGTCTTGACATACACGTGCGAACTTTGTATGATAAGGATGAAATCACCGAACGCATCTTCGCTCACGGCGTCACAGATCAGAAGGAGCTCCCCATGAACCCTACCCAGCAGATCCTGAAGGAAGTCAAAAAAGCCGTCTCCGGCAAGGACCAGACCCTCGTGTGGATCCTCATGGCGATCCTCGCGCGCGGTCACATCCTGCTCGAGGACATGCCGGGCGTCGGAAAAACCACCGCCGCGCTCGCGTTCTCGAAGGCGCTCGGGCTCTCGTTCGGGCGCGTGCAGTTCACGCCGGACATCCTGCCCTCCGATATCACGGGCTATTCCGTCTATCAGCGCGAGACCGGACGCATGGTCTATCAGCCCGGCGCGGTGCTCTGCAATTTCTTCCTCGCGGACGAGCTCAACCGCGCGACCTCCCGCACCCAGTCCGCGCTTCTCGAAGCGATGGAGGAGGGACAGGTCACGGTCGACGGGAACACCTACCGCCTCCCGGATCCGTTCTTCGTGATGGCGACGCAGAATCCGACAGGCGCGGCGGGGACCCAGCTTCTGCCGGACTCCCAGATGGACCGCTTCACCATCCGCCTCTCGCTCGGCTATCCCGACAAGGACGCGGAATTCGAAATGGTGCAGAACCGCCTCGACGGCAACCCGATCGACCGGATCGAGCCCGTCGTCACGGCGGAAGGACTTGCCGGCATGCAGCGGGAAGCCGCATCGGTCTATATCAAGGAGGAAGTCGTCCGCTACGCCATCTCGCTCATCACGGCGACACGGACCGGCGGGCTGATCCTGCGCGGCGCGTCTCCCCGTGCGACCCTCTCCCTCGTCTCGATGGCGAAGGCTACGGCGTATATGCGCGGGCGGGATTACGTCATTCCCCAGGACATCGCCTACACCTTCCCGAAGACCGTGGAGCACCGTCTCCTCCTCGCGCCGGAAGCGCAGACCGCGGACACCGGTGTCGATCTGATCCTGAAGCAGATCGTTGCGAAGACGTCCGCGCCGAGGGTTTGAGCCATGCCGATGCGCCGGATCGTCTACTTTCTCTTCCTGCTCTCCGCCGCGGCGTTCGCGCTGTTTTACGACAGCTGGATCTCCGTGGTCCTGTTCCTCGCCGTCCTCGGCCTGCCGCTCCTGTCCTTTCTGCTCTCCCTTCCCTTCGCGCGGCAGCTCTCCATCCGGATCGACGCGCCGGAAACAGCTCCACGCGGCGGCAAGGCCGTGATCGGCGTGTCCTTTTTCTCCAAAGACCGCCCGTGCATCCTGCCGGGGGAGATCCGGGTCGTGCTCTTCGACCGCATGGACGACCAGAAGACCGTGAAGCGCTTCTGCACGCCGCCGTCCGGGGAGATCCCGTTCTCCGCAGCGCATTGCGGCGTCTGGCAGATCGAGGTCAAGCGGGCGCAGGTCTCGGATTTTCTCGGGCTCTTCTCCTTCTTTTCGTTCGGAGCCGCGGTGCCCCCGCCTTCCCGCATCTCCGTCATGCCCGTGGCCTCCCCGCCCGACGCGCTCCCCGATTTCACCGCGCTCCGTGCCGTATCGACCAGGCCGAAACCCGGCGGCGGGTTCTCGGAGATCCATGAGCTGCGCGAATACCGCCCCGGCGATCCCATGCGGACCGTGCATTGGAAGGTGTCCGCAAAAACCGACGATCTCATCGTCCGCGAGGCGCAGGAGGCCCTGAACCGCCGTGCGCTCGTGAGCTATGCCATGCCCGCGGAACGGGACAAAGCCGACCGGACGCTCGACCATCTTCTGTGGGTGTCGTCGGAGCTGATCGGCATGGAGATCCCGCACACCGTGTTCGGACGCCACAACGGCAACGCCGCGCGGATCGAATGCGCCTCCGACCTCGACGCGCTCTTG
>JAFPWV010000175.1 GCA_017412675.1 Clostridia bacterium | reverse complement strand
CGGGTTGTCGCAAATAGGGCAAAAGTTTTCGTCCACCTTTTTCAAAAGGTGGTAGGGTGTCGGGGCAACGCCCTGACCCGCACTCCGCAGAGTGCGGAACACCCAAAACTTCCAGAGAGTTCCTCTTTTTGGTTCTTTTTCTCCTCGATAAAGGAGAAAAAGAACGCCGAAAGCGCTGTGTAAAGAGAACGGCTGTCGCATTTCTCTGTTTCTTGGAGTTTATGCGACAGCCCCTTTTGATTTCCCCCTCCGCCCCTTCCGCTTGACAAACGCGCCGGAATCGGCTATAATCAAGGAAAATACTCCATCGGAGGAAACCATGGAAAACGAAAAGAAAACCATCCATTTCATTTCCCACAGCCATTGGGACCGCGAGTGGTACATGCCCTTCGAGGCGCACCGCTATAAGCTCGTGGAATTCTTCGATCGGCTCCTCGCCACCCTCGACACCGACCCGTCCTTCAAGTCCTTCCATCTCGACGGGCAGGCCATCGTCCTCGAGGACTATCTCGAGATCCGCCCCGAAATGCGGGAAAAGCTCGTGAAGTACATCGCCGACGGACGCCTCGTCATCGGCCCGTGGTACATCCTGCAGGACGAATACCTCGTCGACGGGGAATCGAACGTGCGCAACATGCTCGTCGGCCGTCAGGTCGCGGCGGAATACGGTCCCGTCTCCGACACCGGCTATTTCCCGGACGCCTTCGGCAACATCGGACAGGCGCCGCAGATCCTGAGGGGTTTCGGCATCTCCACCGTCGCGTTCGGGAGAGGGACCTCCCCGCGCAAGGGCGACCGCCTCGACACCGGGGAAGAGAACTACGGCAAATGGGTCACCGAGGTCCGCTGGCGCTCTCCCGACGGCTCCGAAGTCCTCGGCACGACCTTCCTCCGCTGGTACAACAACGCGAACGAGATCCCCGCGGATCCCGAGAAAGCCGCCCGCCGCATCGCCCGGATCCGCGATTCCATGGCCGAATGCTCCGTCGCGCCCGATCTTCTCTTCATGAACGGCTGCGACCATCAGCCCGTGCAGATCGACATCGGCCAGATCATCGAGAAGCTCGCGCCGACCTTCCCGGACAAGCTCATCCACTCGAATTTCAAGGATTATTTCGACGCCATCCGCCCGTACAAGGACCGCTTCGGCATTTTTGTAGGCGAGCTCGACGGGGAATACGGCGACGGCTGGAACACGCTCGCCAACACGGCCTCCGCGCGCATCTATCTGAAACAGCTCAACGCCGCGTGCGAACACATGCTCGAGCAGCACATCGAACCGCTCGCCGTCTATTCCTTCCTCGAAGCCGGGGACGAACCGCGCCGCGATTATTTCCGGTATCTGTGGAAGACGCTCCTCAAGAACCATCCGCACGACTCGATCTGCGGCTGCTCCGTCGATCCCGTGCACCGCGAAATGGTCTCGCGCTTCGAGAAGGTCCTCGCGGCCGGACATGAGGTGGAAAAGAGCGAAACCGAGGCCTTTATGGCAGCCGTCGACACCGCCTCGGCCGGATCGGACTACGCCGTCACGGTCTGGAATCCTCACGCCTTCGTCTCCTCCGAGCCCGTCACGGTCCACCTCGACCTGCCCGAGGACACGACCGTCACCGCCGGGCAGATTTCCGTCATGGACGGAGACACCGCGATCCCGGTCGACGTGAAGGACGGCGGCGTGGTGTTCGACTATATCCTCCCGAAGGACCGCTTCCGTATCCCGTTCAACGTCCGCCGCTTCACGCTCACCTTCGCGGCGAAGGATGTCCCCGCGCTCGGCTACAAGACCTTTGCCGTCCGCACCGACGGGGCGAGCACAGCCGGCAGCGATCTCACCCTCTACCGCCGCGGCATGATGAACCGCCGTCTGAAGGTCACCTTCGCCCCCGACGGCTCCGTGACGGTCACGGACCGCAAGACCCGTGCGTCGTTCGTCACCGGCATCTTCGAGGACACGGGCGACATCGGCGACGAATACGTCTACGTCGAGGCAGAGGATGGGATCCGCGTCTCGACCGAGGGCGTGCGCGCGAAGATCGAATGCGTCGCCTCCACGCCCGCCGCGATCACCTTCCGCGTCACCCACACGATGACCGTTCCCGCCGGACTCTCCGACGCCGACCGCTCGCATGACGGACGGGAGCGCGAGGGCGACGGATGCCGCATCGGGGAAGCCACCCTCACCGTCACGGCGGAATATACGCTCCGGGACGGCGCGGACCGGCTCGACGTGAAGACCGTGATCGACAACACCGCGGAAAATCACCGCCTCGTCGTCCTCACGAAGAACGCGGTCAAGACCGACATGCTCCTCGCGGAAGGCCAGTTCGACATCGTCGAGCGTCCCATCACCCCTTGGAAGGGCTGGAAGAACCCGACCAAGCCCGGCAAGATGACGACCTTCTTCGGTCTCGCGGACGCGGAGGGAGGCATCCTCATGGCGACCCGCGGCCTCTGTGAATACGAAGTCCTGCGCGACGGGGCGAACACCATGTCCCTGACGCTCCACCGCGGCGTCGACCGTCTCCACGACTGGGGCGTGTTCCCGACGCCGGAAGCGCAGTGCAGGGGCACGCTGACCGTCGAATACGCCGTTCTGCCGTTTGCCGCGTCCCGGATCGACCGCGAGCGCGCGGAGAACAGCGCCTACGCCTTTGCCGCCGAAGGACCCGCCGCATTCTGCGCGAAGACCCACGGCGGCACGATCCCCGCGTCGGGCGCGCTCTTCGGCATCGGCGGCACCGGATTCGTCGCGAGCGCGATGAAGCTCGCAGAGACGCGCGACACCGTGATCTTTCGCGTCTTCAACCCGCATCCCTACGATACGAAGATGAAGCTCTCCCTCGGCGGACGCTTCGGCGAGGCGTATCTCGTCAACCTCGGCGAGGAGCGGCAGTCGAAGCTCGTCGTGCGGAACGGGAAAACCACCGTCCCCGTCCCGGCGAAGAAGATCGTCACCGTCGAGCTTGTCCCGGCGGAATAAACCGAACATCAAAAGACCCGTCGGGGGTAAATCTGTGCAGACAGCCCCCGGCGGGATTCTTTGTTTTCCCGGCATCAACGGTTCCTTGACTCCCTTAACAACCAATTGATTCTTGATTTCTCCCCGGCGGCATGGTATCATCAAGGCGTAAGCTTACAATCTCACGGAAACAAAAGGAGAAACCTTCATGAATATCAAAATCGGAGCAAAAATCAAAAGCCTGCGCCGCGAACAGAAGGTGACGCAGGAAGCGCTGGCGGCGGGGATCGGCGTGACACCGCAGGCCATCAGCCGCTGGGAGAGCGAAAACGGGTACCCCGACATGGAACTCTTGCCCGCGCTCGCCGATTTCTTCTCCGTCAGCATCGACGAGCTGATCGGCTACCGGAAATCCGAGCGGGAAGAGGAGCTCGCGCGGATCCACCGGGAGCTGGACCGCCTTTCAGAGGTCGGGACCACGGAGGAACGCATCCGCTTCGCCCGGGAGTCGCTCGTCCGGTTCCCGGGAGACGAGGAGATCAAATCCCATCTCGCCACCTGTCTCTATTTTCTCTGGTCGGAAAACCACGACGAAGCGGCGCGGGACGAAGCCGAAGTCCTCTTCCGGACGCTATTGGAAAACAGCGCGGATCCGGATATCCGGTATGACGCGATCTTCACCCTGATCGCGATTTACAAGGAATGCGGAAATCCGGAAAAGGCGTTTGAGACGGCAAGGCTGCTCGCGCCGATGAAATACTGCCGTGAATTCGCGATGGAGCAGGGGATCGGAGACGGCAAAACCGAATGGTATATCCAGGATGAAATCGATAAGCTCACGGATTGTCTGGGAACCGCGATGCAGACGCTCGCCTTGAGCGAAGACCTCCCGAACGACCCGTCGACGTGGGACAAGAAGATCGAAATGCTGAAAACCTCCAACGAGCTCTACCGGACCGTCTACGGAGATAACCTGATGTTCCATCACACGAGGCTGGCGCGGAACGACTGGCTGATCTCGACCTATCTCATCGCGCAGGGAAAGGAGGGCGAAACACTCGATGCGCTCGAATCCATGTGCGCGCATGCGCTTGCCTATGCCCGCTCCTATGCGGAGGATCACGGAAAACACTACACATCCATCTTCACCGACAAGCTGATCTACCCGGAGCCGGGCAAGGATTTTCACGAGCTGACGGAACACAATCAGTGCTGGTACATGCTCGAGCGGATGAAGGCGTCGCGGTACGACGGCATCCGCGAAAACGAACGCTTCCGGAAGGTCGTCGAACAGCTCGAGGCGAAGGCCAGATAATACTGATTCCCGTCTGAATCGTTGCACAGGCGGGCCGCTTTCCCGCCATGACTGCACTTCGCCGCCTTGCAATACCGCCAGTATTGCTGCGGCGGTCTGCGTTTGTCCTGACGAAAAATCGTCTCCCCCTATTGCAACAATTTAGAAGCTCATCAGTATAAAATCGCCGGGCGGGGACGAAAAATCCCTGCCCGGTCTCTCTTATTCAAAATGTCTCTCCGCCGCGAGGAAGGCGTCGTTTCCTTCCGCGACCGCGGGCTCGGTCCACGCGCTTTCCGCAAAGCGGCAGTAGATCCCGCGGAACGCGCCGCAGTCAGAGAACGCGAACTCATCCACCGCGGTGAGCGGCGATAGGAGCGTGATCCGCTCGAGGGCGGTGCAGAAGCTGAACGTGTATGCGCCGATCTCGCGGATGCCGCGGCCGAGGACGATCTTTTTCAGCCCGGTGCACTTGTTGAACGCGCGCAGGCCGAGCTTCTCCACCGTGTCGGGGATCTCGAGCTCCTCGAGCGCGGGACAGTTGATGAAGCAGCGCGGGCCGATCTCGCGGGTGTTCGCGCCGAAATTGATCGTGTGAAGGGCGGTGCAGTTATAGAACGTCTGTTCGCCCAGGACTTCCACGCAGTCGGAGATCGTCACGACGGCGAGCTCGGAGCAGTTGAGGAAGAAGTTGCGGTCGAGCTCGCGCACGATGACGCCGTCGACCATGTCCGGCACGACGATATGCGCCCACGTCCCCTTTGCCTTCTCGTACAGATCCTTGCGGAACGAGAGGATCCCATCCTCGGTGATCGAGAACCACGGCGAGCGCGTCGAATCGGTCATGTTCACCTCTTCGAGCCCCGTCATGGCCTTCGCCTTCTCGTAGACCGCATCGGCGGCCTTCGCGGCGGAATCGCGGAATTTGCCGAGTGAGCGGAAGACGGCGGCGGCTTCGTCGTATTCCCCGGCTTCGGCGAGGACGGCGGCGCGGTTGTACCGGATCGTCGGGATGATGACGGAGACGGTCGTGACGACGAGGGCGATGAGGAGGAGGGCGGCCGCGAGAATGCCGATCGCCTTCGCCTTGTCGGTCATCTCGCGCTCCCTGCGCTTCTTTTCGCGCACGATCTCCCGCTCGGATTTCTCCCCCATCTCCGCCGCGCGTTTGGCGAGGGCTTCCCGGTCGAGATGTTCCGCGAGCCACGCGCGCTTCACGCCGCAGGACCCGCATCCGGACGCCGAGGCAAGATTGATCTGCCCGCATGCACACCGCCAGGCGCCGTCGATCTCATCCGGCCAGTACCGCGCCTCGGTCACGCCCGCGCACTCCTGCCGCATGGCGTCGTAGAGCGGATCGGTCTGCCAGACGACGGCCTGCTCGGGGAACCGCCTGCCGGGGGCGGAATCCGCGTTCTCCCAGACCTCGCCCGACGCGTATCGGACGGAGCGGATCAGGACGGAGGCATAAACCGCCTTCTCGAAGGGAACGGCGACGGGCGCGGATTCGCCGGCGGTGAGGACGACGCCTTCGCTCTTCCCGATCGTTTCCCGCCGATCGGATTGATATTCGATCTCCGCCGTGTAGGACGCGACGGCAAAATCGCCGCAGGGGACGGCGGTGACGGTCATTTCGATGCCGCTCTCCGGGGAGGGCCGGACGAGACGGACTCTTTTCACCTGCACCGGACAGGCGGGGATCCATTCGCGCGTTTCCCGGTCGCTGATGACGCGCGGGGACGATGTTTCAGCCATACTGTGCTCCGATTTTTGTTTTCTTCCCTTATCATAGCACAGCCGCGCGTCCGATTCCAGCGGATTTTATGAATATTGCGCGCGGGAATCGAGCGGTCCGAGTTTTTGAGCGGCGTTCTCCGCGCAGAGCACATCGCAGTGCTCGCTTATGTAGAACGCCGCCTCCACCGGACAGAGGATGCCGAGGTGCTCGCCCGGCGCGGGATTCTCCCGATCGAGAAGGAGATAATAGGTCCGCCGGACGCGATCGACGAACGCCGCGCTCGATCCCCGGTACTCCGCCCGCAAGAGATCCGCGCAGCATCCGAGCAGTCCACCGATCTCTTCAAAGGCATAGACGTATTTCCGCGCGGGGATCGCCGTCAGCCGCCGCTCCGTCACCGTGTATTCGCCGTCCGGGAGCGGGGACAGGGAGCCGAGCCGCGTGACGAAGAGCTCGCATCCGCCCGCCCGGGAGGGGTACATCTGCACATAGATCCGCCCGTCCATCCGGGAGATGCCGTAGAGCCTTTCCGCGTCGTCGATGATGCCCCGCAGCACCTTGCCGGTCGGACCGCGGTACCGCAGCCATTCGTCGGACGAGAGCGTCAGCTTGATCTGTGAGTCGCTGATAACAATGAGTTCCATGATTCCTCTACCGCCTGATTAGATTCATCTTCATTATAATCCGGCGCGCGGAAAAATGGTACCCCTAAAATTCTGGAAATTTCAAAGCCAAACAGAAAACCGCAGGAAGTCCCGCGGTCGTCCGTGCGTGTCGGTTCGGTTCAGAGGATCTCGTCCTGCTTTTTCGGCGCGCGGTCCTTTTTCGGCGGGTTCTTGACGGCCTCGTCGATCTGGGCGGCGTTCAGCATCGAGGTGCGGTTCTTCGCGTCCTGTTCGCGGAAGCTGTCGTCTGCGCGGTTCAGATTCTGGTTCTTTTTCTTTTTGTCTGCCATGGAAATGGCCTCCTTTGCGTTTTTGTCCCGGGAACCGTTTTCAGTATGCGCGCGGGAAGGCCGGATTATTCGCTCACCCGAGATTTTTGCGCACGTTCAGAAGGATTTGCGCCACTTCGGCGCGCGACAGGCTGCGGTTGGCCGAAATGGTTCCCGCGCCCGTTCCCCGGAAGATCCCGGCGGAGGTGAGGGCGGAGAGGGAGCCGCGCGCCCATGCGGGAACGCTCGCGGAATCGGCGAACACCGCGACGGCGTCCGACTCCTCGGCTCCGATGATCGCGTTGAGGATGACGGCGGCCTCGGCGCGGGTGACGGTCTCCTTCGGCCGGAACCACATCTTCCCGTCCGCCTCCTCCCCCTTCACGATCCCGAGCGAGACTGCCCGCGCGACGTAACCGCTTGCGGCGGAGGAGATCGAGGCGTTGTCGGCAAAGCCGGTTTCGGCAGGCGGGAGCTCCCCGGCGCCGAGCGCTTTCATGACGGTCACGAGAAAGTCCTCGCGCGTGACGGCCTCGTCCGGATCAAAGAGCAGCGCGCCGTTCTTCGTCTTCACGTCCATCGCTCCCTCCGACGCCATGACGAGCGCGGCGTTGTGCGCCCAATGCCCATCCATGTCGGAGAGCTTCATCTTGGAGGCGGCCTTCGAGACGGTGACGGTCACGGTGCGCGGCGCGGAATAGTGCCCCCACTCGTCCCGCACGGTGTAGGTGAACCGGTCCGTCCCGCGCACCCCGTCGAAGGGCGTGTAGCGGTAGAAGCCGCGCGAGGCGTCCGTCAGCTCGATGAGCCCCTTCTTCGGGTATTCGGCGATCTCAAAGAGGAGCGTGTCGCCGTCCGGATCGGAGCCCTCGAGCGTCTCCCATACGGTGATGTCCTCCTGCGTCCAGCATTCTATGGCAAGATTCGCGTCGTTCGCGGATCCCGCGGCGGTCGGAGCGGCGTTCGACTCGTCCGTATAGCGGAGGAGGCAGGGGAGGGAATAGTCCCCGGCGGCGCGGAACCGGAACGAGCTCTCGCGGCATCCCGAGGCGGGAACGAAGCGGAGGGAGGAGAGGGACGAGGCGCTGATTTCCTGACCGGCGGCGATCGGGGCGTTCCCGAGCAGAAGACGTCCGTCCGCGGCGGGGGGCAGGGCTGTGACGGTGACGGAATCGAAGGCGCACCCCACGGCGTTCACGAAGTCCGCCTCCCGGAAGCGGATATCCCCCGTGACGAGCCCGGTGACGATCATCTCCTCCCCGCCCGCGATCACTTCGAGACCGGGGGAGAGGAGGGAGGACGCCGCGGCGCGGACGGGCAGGATCAGGAGCACGGCGAGGAGGATGACGGCGGGGATCAGGCTGCGTTTCATCATAGATCATCCTTTCATTGGATCGGATTTCGTTCATGTGTATGCATCCTGGCGCGAACTTATCCCGTGATTTGTTGGAATTTTTATTCGCATAACCTTGCAATTTGCGCGAATGTGATGTATAATAAAGAAAAACTCCCGGAGGCTAAACGAAATGCTCAACATCCGCGTTGAAAAAACGACCTCGCCGAAGGTCAAGCCGGACTATAAGAAGCTCGGCTTCGGCAACTATTTCACCGATCACATGTTCCTCATGGATTATTCCGTCGAGGAAGGTTGGCATGACGCCCGGATCGTCCCCTACGGACCGATCGCGCTCGATCCCTCCGCCATGGTGTTCCACTATGCGCAGGAGCTCTTCGAGGGCATGAAGGCATACCGCAGAGCGGACGGCGGCGTTCAGCTCTTCCGCCCGTGGAAGAACATCGAGCGCATGAACAATACCTGCGACCGTCTCTGCGTGCCCCAGATCCCGGCGGAAGACGTTCTCCAGGCGATCAAGGCCGTCGTCAAGACGGATGAGGACTGGGTCCCCTACGACGAAGGCACCTCCCTCTATATCCGCCCGTTCATCATCGCGACCGACGCGCACCTCGGCGTGCATCCGTCCCACACCTACCTCTTCGCGATCATCCTCTCCCCGGTCGGCTCCTATTACGCCGCGGGCATCAACCCGGTGAAGATCTACGTCGAGCGCGAATACGTCCGCTGTGTCAAGGGCGGCACGGGACGCGCGAAGGCGGGCGGCAACTATGCGGCTTCCCTCATCGGCCAGAAGAGAGCGGAGGATATGGGCTACGCGCAGGTCCTCTGGCTGGATGGCATCTACCGCAAGTACATCGACGAAGTCGGCGCGATGAACGTCTTCTTCGTGATCAACGGCACGGTGGTCACCCCCTCCCTTGAGGACGGCAACATCCTGCCCGGCGTGACCCGCGCCTCCTGCGTCGAGCTGCTTCAGAAGTGGGGCATCCCGGTCGAGGAACGCAAGCTGTCCATCGACGAAGTCATCGCGGCGAACGAGAACGGCACCCTCAACGAGGCGTTCGGCACCGGCACCGCGGCGGTCATCTCCCCGATCGGCGAGCTCTTCGACGAAGGGAAGCATATGATCATCAACAACAACGAGATCGGCCCGATCGCGCAGAAGCTCTACGATGCCATCACCGGTATGCAGTGGGGCAAGAAGCCCGACGAGATGGGCTGGATCGAAAAGATCGACTGAGGACCCGAATTCCACAAGAAAGCTGTCGCTCAAACCGAAGCGGCAGCTTTTTTTCACGCCTTCCCGGTTTTCGCATAGACTGCGGATGCAGAAAATCAGGTTTGGGAGGGTTTATGAACAGCGTATATGACGGGTATTCTCCGGCGGCGGGCGGAAAATGGTTTGCCGGGGCGAACACGGAGGCAGGCTTCTCGGGCTCTTATGCGGAGATCGCGGAGGAGGGATCCCTCGCGCGGCTGTACATCATCAAGGGCGGACCGGGGACGGGCAAGAGCACGCTGATGCGGCGCGTCGGCGAGGCGGCGGAGGCGGCGGGACACACGGCGGAATTCATCCTCTGCGGCTCCGATCCCGCTTCCCTCGACGCGGTGATCCTCGACGGTCGGGTCGCGGCGGTCGACGGGACGGCGCCCCACACGCTCGACATGGTCTATCCCGGCGCGGCGTCGGAGCTCATCGACCTCTCGGCGTTCTGGGACACCGGGATCCTCTCGGCGGCCCGGGATGAGATCGTCGCGCTCGCGTCCTTCAAAGCGGCGGAATTCGCGTCGGCCTACCGCTGGCTTGCCGCTGCCGGAAAGATCCTCGGAGAAGAAGCGTCCCTCGCCCGCCACACCTATCTCGCGGAAAAAGCGGAGGGATTTGCCGCCCGGCTCGTGAAGCGGCTCGGAAAGCCCGAGGGCCACGGGATCGTCCGGCGCCGGTACACGCACGGGATCACGATGCTGGGACGCCGGAGAACGGACGGCATTTCCGACGGCGCCGCGGTGCGCTACACGATCGAGGACTGCGGCGGATGCGCGCGCCTCTTTCTGCCCGTGCTTGCCGATGCGCTGACGCGTGCCGGATGGGACATCACCCTCGGGATGCTGCCGCTCTCCGGGATCATCGGCGGGATCCGCGCGGGGCGGTTCGCCTTCGTCTGCGGCGGGGAGGACGGCGATGCCGCGATCCGCATGAGCCGCTTCACCCGGTCCGATCCGGCCGTCCGCGGAGAATTGCGTCTCGCGGCAAAGCTCCGGGAATCCTGTCTCCGGGAGGCGGACGAACGGCTGCGGCTGGCATCGGAATCCCATTTCAAGATGGAGGAGATCTACCGCGGCGCGATGGACTTCGGCGCGAAGGAGCGGTATGAGAAGAGGCTGATCGTGAGCATCCTCGACGCGCTGTGATCCCCTCTTGACGAATCCCGGCGGATCGGGTATAATGATAGGGAACATCATCCCATCCGCCGGGAGGTTTTTTATGAAGATCTACGACATCACGCAGGAGCTCTTTTCCGCCAACGTCTATCCCGGAGACAAAAAGCCGGCGTTCCGGCGCATCTCCGACATGGAGGACGGCGCCCTCTGCAACATCACCGAGCTCGAAATGAACGCGCACAACGGCACCCACGTGGACGCCCCGCGCCATTTCGTGAAGGACGGCACGCCCATCGAAGCCCTCGATCTCACGACCCTCGTCGGTCCCTGCACCGTCGCGGCGTTTGACGGCCCGATCTCGAGGGAGGAGATCCTCGCGCACCGGGGATGCGTCCGGCTGATCGCAAAAGGGAAGTGCCGCCTGACGGAAGAGAGCGCGCGGACCCTCTCGGAATGCGGCGTGAAGCTCTTCGGGCTCGAAGCGCAGAGCATCGCCGGGGACGATCCGCCGCTCGCGGTGCACGTTGAGGTCCTCTCGCACGGGATCATCGCGCTCGAAGGGCTCGTTCTCAGCGCGGTGGAGCCGGGGGACTATTTCCTCTTCTCCGCGCCCCTCAAGCTCGCGGGATCGGACGGCTCCCCGTGCCGCGCGCTTCTCATGGACGGCCTTGCGGAGGTGTGAATGAGCACGCTGGACGCGGGGCTTGTGACCCTCCTCGCCGACACGATCCGCCCCTTGGTGCGCAGCGAAGTGCGCGTCATCCCGGGCGAAGCGGCCGTCACCCTCCCCGTCGGCGTCTCGAAGATCGGCGGGATGCCCGACTTGCCCGCGGACTTCGTCTGGCCGGATTTCGAGGGCGAGCGGTATGTCCCGGAGCCGCCGGCGGACTTCGATGACGAAGGATTCCGCGAAGATGAGGCGGATCGCGCACCCCCGGGTAGGATCCGCGCGCCGCTTGCCTTTCTCGCGCAGATCGACTGCCGGAGAGCTTCGGCGTTCGACGGGGAAAACCTCCTCCCGAAGGACGGGATGCTCAGCTTCTTTTATGAGCTCAACACCATGAAGAGCGGCTTCGATCCCGCCGACCGGGGATGCGCGCGCGTGTACTGGTTCCCGGATGTCACCGCTCTCCGACGCACGCCGCCCCCGCCCGAGACCGTCTGGCCCGACTGGATGGACAGGCGGCCCCTCTCCTCCGTCCCCGTGACCTTCGAAGCCCGCGCGAGCGTCCCGTGCTACGACGACTTCTGCGAGACCGAGGAGGAGGGCCGCATCCTCCCCCGCTTTCCCGCCGGGCGCTTCTGGGAGTACTACGACGAGGCGGCGCGATCCCTCGGCTGGGAGGAGGAGAGCGCGGATGCGGACCGCTCGAAGCTCCTCGGCTGGCCTGACATTCTCAACAACCCCATGTTCATCGACTGCGAAGCGGTGGCAAGGGGCATTGCGATGACCGACGAGAGCGGCATGGACCGGCTGACTTATGAAGAAAAGATCGCGCTGAGCCGCTCTGCCCGCCGGGACTGGACGCTCCTCTTCCAGCTCGGCACCGTCCGGGACGGCGACCGGTCGGTTTATTGGGGCGAGGCCGGGCATCTCTTCTTCTGGATCCGGCGTAAGGACCTCGCCAGACGCGATTTTTCGAGGACATGGCTGATTTTCCAATGCGGATAAACACCATCAACAACAGGAAAGGAAAAGAAAACGATGGAACTGAAGGAATTTCTGAGCGCGGCGGCGCATGTGAAACCGTCCGAGCGGCAGCTCCGGTGGTACGATACGGAGTTTTACGCGTTCGTCCACTTCACCGTCAACACCTACACCGACCTCGAATGGGGCCTCGGCAATGAGGACGAGCGGATCTTCAACCCGTATGATCTCGACTGCGACGAATGGGTCGAGGCGGTCAAATCCGCGGGAATGGGCGGCATCGTGCTCACGGCGAAGCATCACGACGGCTTCTGCCTCTGGCCGTCGAAGTACACCGAGCATTCTGTGAAGAACTCCCCCTGGAAGAACGGACAGGGCGACGTCGTGCGGGAATGCGCGGATGCCTGCCGACGCGGCGGGATCAAGTTCGGCGTTTACCTCTCTCCGTGGGACCGCAACTCGAAGTTCTACGGCACGCCGGAATACAACGATTACTACTGCAATCAGCTCACGGAACTGCTTACGAACTACGGCGAGCTCTTCATGGTCTGGTTCGATGGCGCGTGCGGCGAAGGCCCGAACGGCAAAAAGCAGGCCTACGATTTCGACCGCTACATCGCCCTCATCCGCAAGTATCAGCCGAACGCCTGCATCTTCAACGATCACGGCCCGGACGTCCGGTGGTGCGGCAACGAGGCGGGACAGGCAAGGCGCGAGGAATGGGCCGTCGTCCCCTCCGAGCTCTGCTTCCGCTCCGAGGTCCAGACCGGCGCGGGCCCGCTCGAGGGTGACATCTCCTTTTTGTACAATTCCGACGCGGAGATCGGCGAGCTTGGCCGGATCCTCTATTCGAAGGGCCTCGTCTTCACCGGCGCGGAGATCGACATGTCCATCCGTCCGGGCTGGTTCTACCACGCGAAGGAGGAGCCGCACTCCCTCGAGCGCCTCTTCCGCACCTACGTCAATTCCTGCGGCGCGAACACCAGCTTCAACCTCAACGTCCCGCCGATGCCCTCCGGACGGTTCGACCCGCGCGACATCGCCCGGCTGCATGAGCTCGGAGACGCCCTCCGGAATGCGTTCGGTGAGGAAAAGCGCGTCCCGGCCACCGTCACCCGCATCGACACGGGCAGCGATACGCAGGTGAAATACGAGATCAGGCTCCCCGAAAAGACGGCGATCCGCTTCGTCAACCTGATGGAGAACATCGCCGAGGGCCAGCGGATCGAGAGCTTCCGCATCCTCGCGGGAGGCCACTGTGTTTATGACGGCCACACCGTCGGCCACCGCAAGCTCTGCCCGGTGAACGTCGAGTGTGACTGCCTCACCCTCTTCATCACCGGCGCGCGCGACACGGTCGACATGCGGGAGATCGGGGTGTACCGCGCATGAGACGCCCGCGGATGATCCTCTTCGATTACGGACACACGCTCCTCTATGAACCGGACTGGAACGCGGAGCGGGGTGACCGGGCGCTTCTTGCGTATGCGGTGAAGAATCCGAAGAACTGCGGCGTCGAAGAGATCCGAAGGGAAGTGGCACAGGTCTTCGGGGAGATCGAGCGGGTCCGCGATGTCATGGGTTATGACATTTCGTGCGTCGTCGGCGACCGGCTGGTCTACGAGCACCTCGGGATCGAATTCTCCCTCACGCCGCACGAACAGGAGACCGTTTTCTGGACGGCTGCCTGCCCCGGCGCGATCATGCCCGGCGCGGACCGGCTGCTCGACGTTCTGGCAGAAGCGGGGATCCGCACGGCCGTGCTCAGCAACAACGGCTGGTCCGGCGAGGCGATCCGGGAGCGGTTCGATCGGCTCCTTCCGGGCAACCGCTTTGAGTTCGTGATGTCCTCCGCGGACTACCTGATCCGCAAGCCGGACCCGAGGCTCTTCGAGATCGCGCTCCTCAAGGCCGGGCTCGACGCCTCCGAGGTCTGGTACGTCGGGGACAGCCTCTGCGCGGATGTGTACGGATCCCACGCGGCGGGGCTCTTTCCCGTCTGGTACGAGGAGGCGACGATGGAGAGCCGGTATGACGTCACGGGCATCCCTCTGCCGGACTTCGCGTATCTCCGCGTCACGAGCCTCGATGAGCTCGCGCGGATCGTCGAAGGACTGTCCTGAATAACAAACGGGTTGTCGCAAATAGGGCAAAAGTTTTCGCCCGCCTTTTTCAAAATGGCGTCCCGGGATGCGAAGCATCCCGAGTGTCGAGGGCAGCGCCCTGACCCGCACTCCGCAGAGTGCGGAACACCTAAAACTTCCAGAGAGTTCCTCTTTTTGGTTCTTTTTCTCCTCGATAAAGGAGAAAAAGAACGCCGAAAGCGCTGTGTAAAGAGAACGGCTGTCGCATTTCTCCGTTTCTTGGAGTTCATGTGACAGCCTCTTGTTTGATTTGGAAGGGTTTCAGCTCCTTTTCCATGTATCCGCAGGTGAAGGGGAAAAAGTCGTATTTCACGGAATTGGTCCGTTTGAAACCGAGGGATTCGTACCACTCCCGCAGCCGCGTATTCTCGTCGACCAGGGAGAGCGTCATTCGGGAGTATCCGCGCTCTCTCGCTTCTTCTTCCGCCGCCTCGAGCAATGCGCGTCCGATCCCGCGATGGCGGTACGAGGGGAGCACGGCGAGATTGCCGAGTTCACACGTCCCTTCTTCATGGCAGGCAAGGGAAACGTATCCGACAATCCTTTCCCCGTCATGCGCCGCGAACATCGGCCGATGCTCGACGGTATCGTGATACCGGAGCCGCTCTTCTGTCACGGCAAATGCGGTGAACCGAGGCGCATTCTCCGGCGTGATGCCGAATTCGTCCGCAACAGTGCGGAAGCTCTCGCGGATCACCGACACACAGGCGGGGATTTCGGCGGGATTTACCCGCTGAACCGCGAAGCTCATGTGCTCCTCGACGCCTTCTCCGCATCGATCGCGAGGACGAAGCAGAGGACGTGCAGGGCGTCGTCGGGGTTCAGGATCTCGATGCAGTACTGATCGGTCAGATGGAAGAGCTCCTTCGAGACCGCGGCGATCATCACGCCCGACGCGTCGCAGATGGAATAATCGGATTCCATGAAATTCCCCGATACACTCCAGCCGCGGTAATCGATCGCGTAATGCGTCGAGAACAGGGGACCGTCCCGGTGGATCGTCCCCGCAAAGTCCGGCCCGATGTAGATCTCGCACGTCGAGCGCCAGGACCAGAACTTCTGCTTGACCGTCGCGAGGTAGTTTCCGTTTGCCCCGCGGACATGGATCAGCTGGCCCCACGACGCCTGACTTTCCGCCGTGTAGACGGTGTTCCCCGCCTCGTCATAGACGTCGTAGGCGGCGAGGAAAGCCGTCACGCGCTGTTTGAAATACAGTTTCATGATTTCACATCCTCAATCACATTATTTGCCCAGAAGCCGGAGCGCAGCAGCGGCACCCCGATGAAGAGCTTCACCACGTCGATGAACTGCACGGCAAAGTAGATCCACACGATGTCGAGCCCCGTGAAGCGGCAGAGAACGAGCGAGAGCATCGCCGGGAAGATCCAGGTGTACACCGAGTCGAACAGGAACGTGATGATCGTCTTCCCGCCCGAGCGGATCGTGAAGTACACGGTGTGGATGAACGCGTGGATCGGAGCCGCCGCGCCGGAGATTATCAGGAACTTCGTCGCCAGCGCGCGCACCTCCGGCTCCACCTTGTAGAGCAGCGGGATGAACGGCGCCGCCGCGATCACCAGGATCGCCACCGCAATGTTCGACGCGATCGTGAAGAAGATCAGCTTGCGGTCGACGTCGATCGCGCCTTCCCGGTCCCCCGCGCCGAGCCGCTGTCCCACGAGGATCGATACCGCCGAGCCCATGGCGAACATGATGACGCAGAAGAGATTCCACACCGTCGTCGCGATGTTCGCGGCCGCGATGACCGTGATCCCGAGCAGGGAATAGTTGCGGTTGATGAAGGTCATGCCGAGGGACCAGAGGATCTCGTTGATGAGGAGGGGCGCGCCCGTGGCGAGGATCCGGCGCACGAGATGGCCCGGCACCTTCGCGCTCCGGTAAACGCCCTCGATGAACCGGAATTCCCCGTGCCGCCGGTGACACGAGATCACGACGTAGGCGAGCTCCACGAAGCGGGAAAGGACCGTTGCGATCGCCGCGCCCATGACGCCGAGCATCGGAAAGCCGAATTTGCCGTAGATCAGAAGATAGTTGAAGACCAGGTTGATGACGATGGCGATGAGTCCCGCCTTCATGGGGGACACCGTCTCGCCCGTCTCGCGCATCGTCCCGGCGTAGGTCTGTACGAGCCCGAAGGGGATGATCCCGATCACCGCAACGGCAAGATACCGCCGCGCAGCCTCCACGGTAGACGCGATCTCCTCGGGGGTGTTCGTCTCCCCGCGCAGAAAGAGCATCGTGAGCTCGTCGCCGAAGAGCAGAAGGATCGCCGTCGCGAGGATGCCGGTCGTGAGGGAGAAGATCAGCTTGAACCGGAACGTGTTCCGCATCCCCTTCCAGTCTTCGACGCCGCAGAACTGCGTGGAGAAGATCGACGCGCCGGACAGCCCGCCGAAGATCGCCAGGTTATAGACGAAAATCAGCTGATTGACGATCGACACCGCGCTCATGGAATAGGTGCCGAGGCCGCCCACCATGACGTTGTCGAGCAGCGAGACGAAGTTGGTGATCCCCTGCTGGATGATGAGGGGGAGGACCAGCGCAAAGAGCATCCGGTAAAACGCGCGGTCTCCGATGTATTTTTCCCTGAATTTCATATCGTGATGTCTTCGACACATGCCTCGCAGTCGCCGCCGCAGGCCTCGCCGTGATCCGTATCGAGCCCCATGTCCGCCTCGGCCGCCTTCATCATGATCGCGCATTCGATGCGCTTTTTGAAGAGCCTGCAGCCGTATTCATAGACGCCGCGGATCGAGCCGGTCGCGTGACAGGCGTTGGCCGCGCATCCGCCGGAGCAGTAGAGCTTGGCCCAGCAGTCGGCGCATTCCGGCCGCGCGTACACGTTGCAGAACTTGAATTCGTCGCGCAGCGCGGTATTCGTGATCCCCTCGAACACGGTGCCCATCTTGAACTTCTCGTCCCCGACGAATTGATGGCAGGGGTAGAGATCGCCCGTCGGGGTCACGGCGAAGTATTCCGTCCCGGAGCCGCAGCCCGCGATCCGCTTATAGATGCACGGCCCGTGGTCGAGGTCGATCATATAGTGGTAGAACGTGATCGGATGGCCTTCGACTTCGCGGCGGAGCATCTCCTTGGCGAGGATCTCATACTGTTCGAGGATGACGGGCAGATCCTCCTCGGTCAGTGCCCAGGGGGTGCCGGGCGGGGAGACGACGGGCTCCATCGAGAGCTCGGTGAAGCCGAGGTCCGCCATGTGAAAGACGTCCTTCGTGAAATCGGGGTTCCGGTGCGTAAAGGTCCCGCGCATGTAGTAGCCCTTGTTCCCGCGCGCCTCCACGAGCTTTTTGAACTTCGGCACGATCCGGTCGTACGAGCCCACGCCTCTCCAGTCGCTGCGGGAGGCATCGTGGATCTCGCGCCGTCCGTCGAGGGAGAGCACGACGTTGTGGCATTCGCGATTGCAAAATTCGATCACGTCGTCGTCGATCCCCATGCCGTTGGTGGTCAGCGTGAAGCGGAAATTCTTCCCGGCATCCTTTTCGATGGAGCGCGCGTACGCCACGAGCCGCTTCACAACGTCAAAGTTCATGAGCGGTTCGCCGCCGAAGAAGTCGACCTCGAGGTTGACGTGCCGGCCGGAGTTGGCGACGAGAAAATCGAGCGCCGCCTTCCCGACCTCAAAGGACATGAGCGCTTCCTTGCCGTGGAACTTGCCCTGCGCGGCGAAGCAGTACTCGCAGTTGAGGTTGCAGGTGTGCGCGACGTGCAGGCAGAGGGCCTTGATCGTCGTATTGCGCGCCTTGAAGTCGAAGACGCGGTCCTTGTATTCGTCCTCGGAGAAGAGCTTGCCGTCGGCTTTCAGCTCTTCGATGTCCGAAAGGCAGTCCGCGACGTCGGCGGCGGTGACTTCCGGGTATTTCGCGGTGATCGCGGCGGTGATCTCCTCCGGCGTCTTCGTCTCATAGAGCGCGATGACGTCGTAGGCCACCTCGTCGACCACGTGGACGCTGCCGCTGTAAACGTCGAGGACGATGTTGTATCCGTTGAGTTGGTACTGATGGATCATGATTGGCTCCGTTGCGCATCGGCAAATAAAATCCGCCTGCCGGGAGTTGGCGGGCGGTATTTTATACGGTGCGTTTTCTTATTTGTTGTTCTTGTTTTCGCACTTCTGGTTGGCAACACCGCAGGAAGTCTTGCAGGCAGACTGGCAGGAGGTCTGGCATTCGCCGCAGCCGCCGTTCTTGACGCTCTTCTTGAGATCGCGGGTCGTAAGGGTACGGATTCTCTTCATGGGTTTACTCCTTTTCTGGGATGCAGTATTTAACAGAAATATTATACCGCACAGCGCGGGTTTTGTCAATGGATTTGGGAAAGATTTTTGCGGGAAGGCAGGTCTCGCCTGCGCTGCCCGTTCGATTCCCCCAAAAAGCAAAAGACCGGATATCTCCGATCTCTTTGAGTGACCCGAGGGGGAATCGGTCTCGCCTGCGGGCTCGGTCAGGGTCCGGGAAAACAGTCCACCGGACTGTTTTCTGACACGGTGCCCGTCTGATTCCTGCGGAATCCGATTCCCCCTATAAAAGGAAAAGATTGGCGTTGCCAATCTTTTTGAGTGACCCGAGGGGGAATCGAACCCCCGTTACTGCTGTGAAAGGGCGGTGTCTTAACCGCTTGACCATCGGGCCGTAAAAACAATTCTCCTGCGGGCTGACCCGAGGGGGAAT
>JAFPWV010000174.1 GCA_017412675.1 Clostridia bacterium | reverse complement strand
GCTCCTCGCAATGACAAACGGAAGTTGGGTAGTGCAGACAACCAGCACCAATATTCTAAAGGAGTACGGATTGCCACGGGCTGCGCCCTCGCAATGACAAGCGGAAGTTGGGCAGTGCAGACAACCGGCACCACTCTCGTGAAGGAATTGGGAGCGATGCGTTCGAAATGAGGCGTTGAACCTCAATTCTGAATTCTTAATTCTGAATTCTTAATTCTGAATTCTGAATTCTGAATTCCGAATTCCGAATTCCCCCGCCGATCATATCCTTCCCCGAACATGAAAAATCCCCGCGGGATCTTGTTCCTGCGGGGACGTTTGTTTGACAGATGCCTGTGGCGATGCCGCCGTTTCTTTTACCCTTCGATCGAAATGGTCTTCTTCTCGGGCAGCTTCGGCGTCTCCTTCTTCGGGATCGTGAGCGTCAGGAGCCCGTGCTCCATTTTGGCCTTCACGTCCTCCTCGGTGATGTCTTCGCCCACCCAGAAGCTGCGCTGCATCGCGCCGGAGTAACGCTCCTGGCGGATCATCTTGCCGTGACGGTCATTCTCGTCCTTGTCGAGGCCCTTCGCCGCACTCACGGTGAGGTAGCCGTTCTCCAGGGTCAGGTTCACGTCTTCCTTCTTGAAGCCCGGCAGATCGATCGCAACCTCGAAGTGGTCGTCGTGCTCGGTCACGTCCGTCTTCATGACATGCGTCGCGTTCTTGCCGTAGAGCTTCTTTTCAATGTTTCTGAAATCTCTTTCGGTCGGGAACCCGAACCAGTCGTCAAAAAGGTTTTCGCCAAAAATCGTCGGATACAACATAGGTCAGACCTCCTAACTCAACAGAAAAATGAAATTTGATGATTCTGATGAGCAAGGGAAGGAGGGGTCCTGATTCCCCGAGCCGGACGGTGTCCGGTGACACGAGACGAACCCGCTGGCGCAGGTTCGTTCACCAATCCTGCCAACCGGTCCCGTTTGTTCGGGATCGGGCGGTGCCCGGTGACACGAGACGAACGCGCTCGCATTTCCGTCCTGCCGGCGACTCGGTTTTGGGAATCTCTCTGTTCCTTTGTTCGGCTCCTATTATAGCACCGTTCGTTAGCACTGTCAAGAGGAGAGTGCTAAAAACTGCGTGAAATCTGTGTGAAAGTTATGTGACCGCGCGGCTTCACGTCTCCTCGCGCGTGCGGAGCAGGGTCAGGGGATTCTGCGCGGCGAGGGCGGCCGTGAGCGCGGCGGTGAGGAGGACCGTGCCCCCGAGGTGCAGCCGGAAGACCGTCCACGAGGCGTCCCCCGTCAGGCCGAAGAGCGCGAGCAGGGCGGCGGAGAGCGCGTAGCCCGGCAGGGAGAGGACGAGCGCGGGCAGCCAGACGCCGAAGAACACCCGGAGGTAGGATTCGCCGAGCATCCGCCGGACGCCGATCTCGTTCGAGAGGCCGAGGACGGCGATCGCTTCGGGGAGGAGGACGGCGAAGGGCAGGATGCGGCGGAAGAGCTTCTCGAAGAATTCCGCCGACGTCTGCGACCGGACAAGGGGCTTGATCATGCCGTCGACCTCCGCGGCGTTGTAATCGACCGTGATGTACTGATTCCAGAAATGGCTTGTCGGGCCGTTGAAGATCCGCTGGATCTCGCGGGTGACTTGCTCCATGTCGGGGTTGAGCGAGCGGCGCAGCGTGAAGCGGAAGGTGTTGAAGTAATAGCGGTGATCGCCGCCGAGCGTTGTGGCGAAATAGTCGAACGCGCGGGCGGGGGCATAGACGCGGCGGGATCCCTCGATGACGGCGGTGACGGGGAGGCAGAGGTAATAGTGGTCGACCACCTCCCCGCTGCCGGAATTGTAACCGAAGATGGTGAGGTTGTCGCCGACCCCGACGCCGTATTTCTCCGCCAGATCCGGCGTGATCCAGTACCCGTCGGCCCGCTCGCCCTCGAGGACGGTGAGCCTGGCGGGCGCGAAGGAATAGTACAGAGAGATGGTCTCGCCGTTCATGCGCGCGGCGGTCACGGAGATGTCGTCGCAGTCGATGACGGAGAAATAGTCCTTCGCCTCGAGCTGGCGCAGCTGGTGCAGGCCGATGGAGCACCCGCTGGACAGGGTGTCGCGTCCGCCGGAGAGGGAATAGCGGATCTCGAGCGAGCGGTAGGCGTCGTCGATCTGGGCCGCGCCCTCCTTCACCGCCCGGGCGAGGAGCGCGCAGGAGACGAAGAACACGGCGAGGGAGAGGGCGAGGACGAGCCAGCCGCGCCACCGGCGGAGGATGGGGGAGAGATTGCTGCGTTCCATCATGATCTGCCTCCTTTCCCGAGCCGTTTCCGGTCGTGCAGCAGGGCCGCGGCCGCCGTGATCGCGCAGAGCAGAAGGAGCTCGGCGAGGGCGAAGGCGGCGAGGACGGCGATCTTCCCGGGGTTCAGCCGTTCCGGCGCGAGGGAGGGTGCGAGTCCGGTCAGACCGAGGAAGAGGACGGAGAGCGCGGAGACGAGGAGCGAGGACGGGATGAGGACGGCAAAGGCGCTCGCGTAAATGCCGCCCGCCTCTCTCCGGGTCGCGCCGAGGATGCGCTGGTTCACGTATTCCGGCCGCCAGAAGAGGGTGAGCATCCCCGCGGTGAGGGCAAGTCCGGCGAGGAGCGCGGCGGCGGAGGAGACGAGGGTGACGGTGCCGTTCTTTTCGAGCGCGTCGAACTGCGATTCAAGATCGGCGTAGTCCGGGCGGACGAGGATGACGTTGTAGCCCGCCTCGTTGAGCAGGGGCTCCGTCTCGAAGAGGAAATGCTCGTAGTCGTCCTTTCTGACCGTGAAGGTCAGGTTCCCGCTGTCGGTCGCCGCGTCGCGCGAGGAGGCGCTCTTCGGGATGAGGATCGTGTAATCCTCGTACCCGGCGTTCGAGAAGGTCCCGATCACCTCGTATTCGGCCGCCTTCCCGTAGTCGAGGGCCGTGTCGTCGAGGAGGTCCGGGATGCCGCGCCAGCCGCCGGAATCGGTCCGGTAGGCGGTGTCCGCGAGCCGGAGGGAGATCTTCGAGCCGAGGGAGAGGTGCTGATTGGCGAAGAAATTGACCGACACCATGCAGACGCGGCGGCCGTAGTCCTCCTCCGTGATCATCCGGCCGCGGGGGACGCGCAGCTTGCCGTTGTAATACGGGAGCAGGTTTTCGAGCGAGGAGATCTCGACCGCTTCGATCATGCCGACGGCATCGTCGAGGCGTGCGGCGACGGCTTCGAGGCCGTACTCCCGGATGATCTCCGCGCCGAATTCCGCGTCCGGGAGGCTGGCATCCGCTGAGTGGCTGACGGCAGCGCGGGTGAGCACGGCGTCGATCCCCCCGGCGGCGTCCGAATGCCAGACGGTGAAGTCCGCCGAGAGGTTGTGGAAGGTGCGGATGTTCTTTTTGCCGAAGAAGAAGTACCGTTCGTCCTGCTCGACCGGGATGACGCAGTCTTCGTTCTCGTAGCTGCAGACGATGACGCCTTCTTCTTCCGTGATGTTCGTCGGATAGGCGTCGGGATCCCCCGCGAGGATCACGGACGGGACCGCCTGAAAGCCGGTTTCGCGGACGGCCTGTCCGGTGCCCGTCGCATACGGCGGGATCAGGCGGGAATACATCTCCCCGCTGATGCGCCCGACGAACATGACGTACTGCTGGACGCCGCAGGAGGGGTACTTCATCCCGTCCCCGAACCGCGCCGCGCGGATGTCCCGCAGATCGCAGGAGACGACCCACGGAGAGCGCCGGAGCAGGTCGACGATCTCATCGGTGACGGGCTCGTCGAGGGTGGAGGCGGCGTCGAGGCGTTCCTGCCCTTCGGTGCGCGGCTCGAGGGTCCCGGCATAGACGCGGCTCTCCATCGCCTCGGTGAGGGAAGCACGGGCCGAGGTCCACTGCATCCCCTCGAAGACCGCGAAAACCGTGAGCGCGGCGTTGAGGAGGCAGCAGAGGAGGATCTTATAGGGTCTGCGCAGTGCAAAGCGCGGGGAATTGATGCGTCCCGCACCCGAAGCGGGGTGTTTCATCGTCGTGTCTGCCTCCTTTCGGAATCGTTGTGCCTGAAAACCCGGCTCAATCCGTGTTTAGCCCGTTTTCGAGCATCTCGTTGATCTTGCCCTGCGCTTCCTCGGCGAGGTGCTTCGCGCGCAGGCGGTCCCGCTCCTCGAGGATCGCGAGCATCTCGTCGGCGAACTCCTCCGGCGGGATCAGCCCGACCCGGTTGACATAGCCGATCATGCGCCGCGCGAGGTAGTCCGTGTTCATCTCCCGCGAAACGAGCGCCGCGAAGTCCCGGGGATATCCCTCCCGGAGCATGATCCGGAAGAGGGCGCCGGACGGATTTTCATAATCCATCATGTCGTGTTCCTTTCCTCAGAGTTAGCCGGCGAATTCCGTCATGCGTCTGACGTAGGCGAGCACCCCGTCGGCGATCCCCGCGGCGCCCTTCTCGATCCCGCGCGCCGAGGTCATCGTTTCGTACTCCTCGACCGAGGTCATGAACCCGACCTCGATGAGGGCCGAGGGGAATTTCGCGTTGCGGCACATCGCCAGCGCCTGCCACGACGTCCCGCGGTAGTTCCGCCCGAGGGAGGCCGCCGCCGCCCGCCCGACGCAGTCCGCGAGGAGCTCCCCGCCCGCTGCGCACCACAGACCGAGCGTCCCGCGGATGCGCGTCACGTCCGAGGCGAAGCCCATCGAATTCTGATGCAGCGAGAGGCAGAGGTCGGGCTCGAGCTCCTCGAGCAGGGCCGTGCGCGCCGCGAGCTCGAGGGTCACGTCCTCCGCGCGGGTCAGCGTCACGTCCGCGCCGAGCGCACGCAGCTTTTCCGCGGCGGCGAGCGTCAGGGCGAGGTTGAGGTCCTTTTCGCAGTTCGAGAAGCCGTCCTCGACCCGCTGCGGACCGTACGCCCCCGGATCGGAGCCGCCGTGGCCCGCGTCGAGGACGATCCGGATCCCCGAAAGGGGGGTGTCAGAATCGAGGTCCGCCCGGATCGGGTTGCGCAGCGTGACGACCGTCTCACTCTCCCGGTAGGCAAAGTCCCAGCCGTAGAAGTTCGCGGGATCCTTCAGGGGGAAGACGTAGCGCGTGCGGTTGTTCGCCGTGTCCGCCGTGCAGGAGGCGAGGAGGGGATTGTCCCCGACCGTGATCTCCCCCCGGTTTTCAGCCCCGAAGAGCGTGACGACGAACGCGCCGTCCTCCGCGGAGGCACTCACGGCAGGCTTCGAGGACGAGGAGAAGCGGATCTCAGTCACCCGGCCCATGTCCTCCACCAGCACGTCCGTCACGGAAGCGGGTTTCGATTTGCGGCGCACGCCGGTTTCCCGCACGTCCTCCTCGTTCAGATAGCCGCCCATGTTCAGGAGATAGAACCCGCCCCGCTGGGCCACGGCTTCCGCCTGCATCCCGGCGCGCTGGTTCGGATAATCGTTGTAGACCGAGCTCTGCGGCGTGAGCTTGAGGGGCGTCTCTTCCGCCGTGACCTCGAGCGCGATGAGGGCGTCCTTCCCCATCCGCCGCACCCGGATCCCCTCGCGGGTGAGCGCTTCGTCGGCGTCGGGGTGGGATGCCGAGAAGAACAGGGTCCCGCAGTCGCGCACCTCTCCCGTCTTCGCCTCGGGCAGGGCGATGTTCTTGCCGTAGGAGATGTACACCCAGCCGTCCTCGGCGGTGCGCGTCTTCGGATCGGCGAGGGGAACAAGGGGCGTCGTCTCGCCGTCGAGGGTGACCGTCACCTCGCTGTCGACGGGCGCGACGCAGGAGACCCAGAGGATGTCCTCGTCGGTTGCGACGTCCGTGGTGGGATAGGACCACGACACGGCGAGGCGGTCGAGGACGGTGAGATCCTCTTCTTCCGCGTCAGGGTCCGGGTCGGCGGGGGCTTCTTCCATCGAAGTGTCCCCGATCTCGCCCGTCTTCGAGCCGTAATACAAGGTGTAGGTGTATTTGCGTCCGTTCTGCTCAAATTCAAAGGTGTTTTCTCCATTTTCGAGCGTGGTGCGGAAGCTGAAATAGCCGCTCTTCGTCCGTCCGAGCCGCTCGCCGTTGACCGTGAGGGGATAGAACGGATCGCTCAGGCCGAGGATGTAGGTCGTCGGGGTGTCGAGGACGGTGCCGCTGACGGGGGAGGACACCGAGACGCCGAGGCCGTTCGACTGCGTCGCGGAGTAGATGATCTCCGGCGCGAACGCCTCCTTCACGTCGTCGGACACGCCCTTCGCGTTGCGTTTCAGCTCGTCGTAGCCGTAGAGGATCGAGCCGTAATAGGATCGCTCGGCCCGCGCGAAGGTGATCTGCTCCACGAGCTCGCCCGCGGGATCCGGCCAGTCGTCCTCGTCGTATTTATAGGCCGCGTGGGAGACGTAGAGCTTGACGTTCGTGCCGTCGAGGCGGTCGTTCCACCAGCGCAGGAGGGTATCGAACGGGGCCTGGGTCGAATCGAAGTCCCAGTAGATCTGCGGGGAGAGGAAGTCGATGTAGCCGCCGTCGATCCAGGCGGGCGCGTCGCAGTAGAGATATTTGTAGGCCTCGAAGCTGTTCGTCTCGCTGCCGCCGTTGTCCCCGCTCCGGTTCTGCCAGACGCCGTAGGGGGAGACGCCGAAGACGCATTCGGGATCGACGAAGTGGACGGTGTCGTAACAGAGCTTCACGATCTCGTTGATGTTCTGCCGCCGCCAGTCCGCGCGGTCGTCGAAGCCGCCGCCGTATCGCTCCCACGACGCGTCGTCCGGGAAGTCGAGGATCGCGCCGTTCTCCCCGTAGGCCGGGTAGGGATAGAAGTAGTCGTCGAAGACCACGCCGTCGACGTCGTATTTCGTGACGATCTCCCGCACGCCGTCCGCGACGAACTGCCGCACCTCGGGGAGGCCGGGATCGAGATAGAGCCGTCCGTCGCCGTAGGACACGGCCCATTCGGGATGGACGCGCACCGGGTGCTTTTCGGGGAGGGAATCCGGGTCGGCCGCCGTGAGGGTCGCGCGCAGGGGATTGACCCACGCATAGACGCGGATGTTCTGCGGTCGGGCTTCGTTCACGAAGTACCGGAGGGGATCGAAGACGAGCTCGCCCTTCGAGGAGAGGGCCGACGAGACGGGGAAGAGGTCGCTGTCATAGAGCGCGTCGGCGGAGGGCCGGACCTGGAAGAAGATCGTGTTGATCCCGTTCGCCGCGCAGTCGTTCAGGATGGCGTCCGCCTCGGCCTCGAGTTCGGCTGCGGAGAGATCGGCGCGGGAGGGATAGTCGAGGTTCCACACGGACGCGATCCAGAGGCCGCGGACCTCGGAATCCGGGTCGATGAGGTGGCCGACGGTGATCGACGGGGACGGCGCGGGCTCGGGCGGGTTGGTCATGACGGGGATCTCCTTTCTGCACGAGAAGAAAAGGGAGGAGAAGAGGGCGAGGGATATGAAAAGCAGGGGGAACCTGCGAAGGCGTGAAGGCATAGGACATCCTTTCGGAGACAAAAAGCGATAAATATCTAATATAAGTATAGCACAAAAAGGAGGGATTTGCAAGAGTGCGAAAGAGAATTTTGCTTGCGCATATTTTGGTTCCGCGCGGACCGGGTGGGGCCCGGAGACGCACGGTGAGCCCGCGAAGAGCGGGTCGCTTATTTTGCCTGCGCGCTGACGGAGTGGAGCTTGCGTCGCTCCTTTCATTTGCGCACTAACGTTTGCGGGGATGTACACGCTGAATCCATCGTTTTTTTGTCCTTCCGGACGGGACCCAAGAGGCTTCCGCGGCCAGCCTCTTGGGGATCACCGCCGCCCAAGGCCTTTCCCGCCTTGGGAATCCACCCTCAACGTGCGTACCTCGGCGTTTCTGCACCGTTGCTCCGTTTT
>JAFPWV010000173.1 GCA_017412675.1 Clostridia bacterium | reverse complement strand
TTTCGGAAGCGTTGTCCAATGGGGCATAACGCCTCATCCATTCTTGATTACAGGGGCCAGTTCCACGTTAGGAAGCCAGAGTCGCACAAGATACGCTCAACGCCGAAGATACAGCTTTCCTCGTCAGACTTTCACCAGCAAAGGTGCAGCGAGCAAGTGTTCGGTCCAGCCCTGACGATTTGCACAGTACGCCTTGCCTCGACGGAGTCGAAAGCTCGAACACAGAGCACTTTTCTCCTCGGCGTTGAGCGAGCTATTTTGATTCAGAGCCACTCAACATGGTGATGGCCCCTGTTAATCCAACGTGCGAAAGGCGAGATGGAACTTGTTCCATCCGCCGTGGGACCAGACGAAATGGAGCAAAGGTACAAGAAAATTCGCGGTACACACGTTGAGGGTGGATTCCCAAGGCGGGAACGGCCTTGGGCGGCGGTGATTGACAAGAGGCCGGCCGCGGAGGCCTCTTGTCCGCCAGCCGCGCAGGCGAAAAAAACAATCGGCTTCGCCGATATCAAATCCGCAAGCGTCAGCGCGCAGGCAAAATGAGCGACCCGCTCTTCGCGGGCTTGCGAAGTGAGCCCGCCGACTGTCCTCGGGCACCGCCCGCTCTTCGCGGGCTTGCGAAGTGAGCCCGCCATGTGTCCCCGGGCACTGCCCGGTCTTCGCGGGCTTGCCAACGGTGAGCCCGCCTTTTGCCCGCGGGGGCTCCCCGCTGTCTCCGGACGCCGCCCGGCGCAGGCAAAACTGCGCAAGCAAAAGTTCTCGATGTTCGTTTCACCCTTGACTTTTTCCGCTCCATCCGATATAATAAAGACAATCCATCATCTTTCGGAGGAACGTATGAAAAAACTTACCGACACCGTGTTCTATGCCGGCGTGAACGACCGCAAAATCGACCTGTTCGAGGGACAGTACATCGTCCCGGACGGGATGTGCTACAATTCCTACGTCGTCATGGGCGAAAAGATCGCCGTCTTCGACACCGTGGACGCGCGCTTCGGGCATGAATGGCTCGACAACCTCGCGGAGATCCTCGGCGAGAGGAAGCCCGACTACCTCATCGTCCAGCACATGGAGCCCGATCACTCCGCCAACATCGCAAACTTCGTGAAGACCTATCCCTCCGCCGCCGTCGTCGGCAACGCAAAGACCTTCGCCATGATGAAGCAGTTCTTCGGCCGTGACTTTGACAACCGGATCGAAGTCAAGGACGGCGACTCCCTCGATCTCGGCGGACGCACGCTCACCTTCCTCTTCGCCCCGATGGTCCATTGGCCGGAGGTCATGATGACCTACGACTCCCTCGACGGCTGCCTCTTCTCCGCGGACGGCTTTGGCAAGTTCGGCGCCTTCGACGGGGACGCGGAATGGGCGTGCGAGGCCCGGCGCTACTACTTCGGCATCGTCGGCAAGTACGGCGCGCAGGTGCAGGCGGTCCTCAAAAAGGCGTCGAAGCTCGACATCAGGACGATCTGCCCGCTCCACGGCCCGGTGCTCACGGAGAACCTCGGCTACTACCTGAACCTCTACAACACCTGGTCCTCCTATCAGCCCGAGACCGAGGGCGTCCTCGTGGCGTACACCTCCGTTTACGGGAACACGAAAAAGGCGGCCGAGCTCGTCGCGGACAAGCTCAGGGAAAAGGGCTGCCCGAAGGTCGTGCTCACCGATCTGGCGCGCTCCGATATGGCCGAGGCGGTCGAGGATGCGTTCCGGTACTCCAAGCTCGTGCTTGCGACGACGACGTACAACGCGGACATCTTCCCGTTCATGCGCCACTTCATCGAAGCCCTCGTCGAGCGCAATTATCAGAAGCGCACCGTCGCCATCATCGAAAACGGCACCTGGGCGCCCATGGCGGCGAAGGTCATCAAGGGGCTCTTTGAGAAATCGAAGGACCTCACGATCCTCGATCCCGTCGTGACGCTCAAGTCTGCGATGACCGACGAGACGAAGGACGCGATCGGCAAGGTCGCCGCCGAGCTCTGCCGTGAATACGAGCAGCAGTCCTCCGAGAAGGCGAACAAGAACGATCTGACGGCGCTCTTCAACATCGGCTACGGCCTCTATGTCGTCACCTCGAACGACGGCAAGCGCGACAACGGCCTGATCGTCAACACGGTCTCCCAGGTCACGAACACGCCAAACCGCGTCGCCGTGACGATCAACAAGCAGAACTACTCGCACCACGTCATCCAGCAGACGGGGAAGCTGAATGTCAACTGCCTCTCGATCGACGCGCCGTTCTCGGTGTTCGAGTGCTACGGCTTCCGCAGCGGGCGCAACGTCGACAAGTTTGAGGGCCAGGAGGTCCTGCGCTCGGACAACGGGCTCGTGTTCCTGCCGAAGTACGTCAACTCCTTCATGTCCCTCAAGGTCGAGAGCTACGTCGACCTCGACACGCACGGCATGTTCATCTGCACGGTGACCGAGGCGCGCGTCCTGTCCGACCGGGACACCATGACCTACACCTATTATCAGCAGAACGTGAAGCCGAAGCCGGAGACGGCGGGCAAGAAGGGCTGGGTCTGCAAGATCTGCGGCTATGTCTACGAAGGCGAAGAACTGCCCGAGGACTTTGTCTGCCCGCTCTGCAAGCACGGCGCGGCGGATTTCGAGCCGCTGACGTAAGATACACGGGGAAGTCTCGCGCGGGCTTCCCCTTTCTCGTTGCACCCATCGACACATATAGGAGGTTCCACACACCATGAAGAACATCAACGTAGCGCTCATCGGGCTGGGCTTCGGAGGCGCGTTCGCTCCCATCTACAAGGAACACCCGAACGTCGGGGAGCTCACCCTCTTCGACACGAATCCGGACGTGTTGAAGAACACCTGCCGTTACGTCGGCGGCGCGCGGGAGGCCGGGAGCTTCGAGGAGATCCTCGCGGACCCCTCGATCGACGCGGTCCACCTCGTCACGCCGATCCCGCTCCACGCGGACATGACCGTCGCCGTCCTCGAGGCGGGGAAGCACTGCGCCTGCACCGTGCCGATGGCGACCTCGCTCGATGACATCCGCCGGATCGTCAGGGCGAAGCGCAGATCCGGGAAGAACTACATGATGATGGAGACGACGCTCTATACCTATCAGTACTTCTACGCGAAGCGCATGAAGGAGGCGGGTGAATTCGGGAAGATCCAGTTCTTCCGCGGCTCGCACTATCAGGATATGGCCGGCTGGCCGGACTACTGGATGGGCCTGCCCCCGATGTGGTACGGCACCCACGCGATCGCGCCGATGGTCGGATTGTCCGGCTCGCGGATCTGCCGGGTGAACTGCTTCGGATCGGGGACCATGGACGAGCGCCTGGTCCGGCGGTACGGCAATCCCTATCCCATCGAGACCGCTCTCTTTGAATTCGAGAACGGCCTCAAGGGCGAGGCGACGCGGTCCCTCTTCGAGACGGCGCGGCTCTATCAGGAGGGGATGCACGTCTTCGGCTCGAAGAAGAGCTTCGAGTGGGGCTTCGCGGACTGGGACGACCCGATCGTCACGACCCTCGGCGAGGCGTTGGACGGACGCGGACGGCCCACGACGGCGGAGGTCACGCCCATGCCGAACGACTACGAAGACCTGCCCGAGGAGCTCTGGCACTTCACCGTCGGCGGGAATTACGATCCCCTGAATCCGCAGGACAGCCTGAAAAAGGGCGCGGGCGCGGGTCATCACGGCTCGCACGCCCACCTCGTGCACGAGTTCGTCATGAGCTGCATCGAGGAGCGGAAGCCGTGGATCGACGAGCACTTAGGCGGCAACATCACGGCGGCGGGGATCTGCGCGCACGAATCCGCCCTGAAGAACGGCGAGCCCGTGATCGTGCCAAGGTTCTGAGAATGATAAAACAGCTTACGTCAGGAGGCAAACCATGAACATCACATGCAGCCGGAAGCATACCGTCGGCCGGGCGGACCGGATGCTCTACGGCCATTTTCTCGAACATTTCCATCGTCAGGTCTACGGCGGCGTTTATGACCCGTCCTCCCCGTTCGCGGACGAAGACGGGTTCCGCGGCGACGTGATCGAAGCGCTTCGCCGCATCCGCACCCCGATCATCCGCTGGCCGGGCGGCTGCTACGTCTCCGCCTACGACTGGAAGCGCGGCGTCGGTCCGGAGCGCGTGCCCGCTTATGACAAGGCGTGGCGCGTGGAGGAATCCCACCGCTTCGGAACGGACGAATTCGTCAAGCTCTGCCGCAAGATCGGCTGCGAGCCGTATATCTGCACGAACGCCGGGACGCGCGGCGCCGAGGATATGAGCGACTGGGTGGAATACTGCAATCTCCGCGAAATGGGCTCCTTTGCGAAGCAGCGGATCGCAAACGGCTTCCCGGATCCGCACGGCGTCCGCTATTGGAGCATCGGGAATGAAAACTGGGGCGGCCACGAGATCGGCTCGAAGGACGCGGACGAATGGGGACGGCTCGTGCGGGAGGCGGCGAAGATGATGCTCCGCGTCGACCCGACGATCGAGCTCTCCGCCGCGTCCATCGACAACCTCGACTGGAACCTCAGCCTCCTCAGGGCTGCGGGCTCCTACCTCGACTGGGTCTCCATCCATGGCTACTGGGGCAACACCCGGGACGGCCTCATCCCGGACGGCTACGACACCGTCGTGCTGCACACCGGCGAGGACATCAGCGGCTCCATCGGGCGGGTCCGCGCCTATCTCACCGCGCTCGGGCTCGAGAAGAAGATCAAAATCGCCTACGACGAATGGAACCTGCGCGGGTGGTATCACCCAAACCTCATGGAGATCTGGGACCGGGGGCGGCTGCGCGGCGAGGACGAGGCTTTCTACCGCGACAAGGTGCTCGGCGAGCGGGACAAGAACGACATCAATTCGATCTACACCGTGGCGGACGCCGTGTTCTCCGCCTCGTTCCTCAACACCTGCCTCAGGAACTGCGACATCGTGGGGATGGCCTGCTTTTCCCCGGTCGTCAACACGCGCGGCGCGATCTTCACCCATCCGGGCGGCATCGTGCTCCGGCCGCAGTATTATGTGTTCGAGCTGTACGCCAATCTTCTCCGCGACACGGTGCTCGACTGCTGGTCCGAGGACGTGCCGACGATCACCGGCCGCGTGTGGGGCGACGAGAAGACCGTCGACGCCGTCGATCTCGTGCTCACCTTCGGGGACGGACAGTTTGCCGCAGCGGCCGTCAACAAGGATCCGTCGGTAGCGCAGCGCGTGGCGTTTACCTTCCTCGACGGCGGACCGCGGGAGATGCGGATCCACACGCTGAACGGCCCCGAGGTCGATTCGTACAACGATATCGGGCGGGAAGAGGTCGGCGTGACGGTCTCTCCGTGGCAGCCGTTCGACGGGGAAGTCATCCTCCCCCCGCACTCCGTCAACGTGATCGAGATGAAGTGACGGAGAAACGAACAACGAAAAGGAGACCGTGAACAACTGAGGCAGCAATCAAGCGGATTGTAAAAAATAAACGGTTGTGCAGCGAGCCATCATGTGCCGCTCCACAACCGTTTTATCATGGGGAAACCCCTCATTCTTCATTCTGAATTCTGAATTCCTCTCTCTTCGCTGCCGTCAGCCTCTACATTCCCGCGACCTTCAAAATCGTCTCGGGCACCGCGCGGAGCCGCGTCTTTTCGTACGGCGCGCATTCCGCCTCGCTCCGTCCGGCAAGGGGCGAGAAGTCCGCACCCCCCTCCGCCATGCTGTCGCTCACCACGAGCAGCGCCGCGGCGGGCTTCTCCATCAGATCCGCGAGGAGGTAGAAGGACGAGGTCTCCATCTCGATGAGGTCGCACCCGTGTGAGCGGATCTCGTCGAGGTGGTAGTACTCCATTTCGAGGGAGTCCGCCGAGAAGACCGACGCCTCCCGCAGCGTGTGCCCCGCCTTCAGCGCAAGCCCGATGACCTCCGAAACGAAGGCCGGGTCGTTCGGGAGGACCTTCTCAAACGGCCGGTAGTCCGCGAGCCGCTCGCCGAGATAGGCATTCGCCCCGACGCCCGAGACGGCATGGGACGGCGTGCAGAAGTCCCCGACCCTGTAATCCGGCACGAGGCTCCCCGCCGAGTCGACGAAGAGCATCCGGCTGAAATTCAGTTCCCCGCAGACGGAGAGCGAGTCGATGAGGTTCGCCGCGCCGCGCGAGCAATGGACCCAGGCGATCTTCTTGTTCGTCCAGTCGAGGCGCCAGCCCTTCGTGACCGCGTGATCCGCGAGGGAGGAGACGAGGACGCGGACCTCGGAGAAGATCTTCGCCGGATGCCACGACGGCGCGACGACGAGGAGATCGTAGTGTTCAAAAGGATCGAGGCCGAAGAGCTCCTTTGCGAGCGACCCGCGGTTGTAGCGGTGCATCGCGTCGAGCATGTCCCGGAATTGCTGTTTCATGACACCCTCCTTCGGCGCAGACTGCTCACAGCCTGCTGCGCATGATCTTGCCGCTCGTGGTCTTCGGAAGCTCGTCCCGGAATTCCACGATGCGGGGGTATTTGTACGGCGCGGTGTTCTTCTTGACGTAATCCTGGATCTCTTTTTTCAGCTCTTCCGTCGGCTGCTTGCCCTTCACGAGGACGATGGACGCCTTGACGATCTGGCCGCGGATCTCGTCCGGGACCGCGGAGACGCCGCATTCGAGGACGTAGGGCAGCTCCATGATGACGTTTTCGATCTCGAACGGGCCGATCCGGTAGCCGGAGGATTTGATGACGTCGTCCGCGCGGCCCACATACCAGTAGAAGCCGTCCTCGTCGCGCCATGCCAGATCCCCTGTGTGATAGAAGCCGTCATGCCAGACCTCGCGGGTCTTCTCCTCGTCGAGGTAGTAGCCCGTGAAGAGGCCGCAGGGCGCGCCGTCCGCCACGTTCACGCAGATCTCGCCCGTCTCGCCGTCCGCGACTTCCTCGCCCTCGGGGGAGAGCAGGCGGATGTCGTAGATCGGGCAGGGCTTGCCCATCGAGCCGAGCTTATGCGCCGCGCCGATCAGGTTTCCGATCATGCAGGTCGATTCGGTCTGCCCGAAGCCCTCCATGATCTGGAGCCCGGTGATCTCCTCGAACTTGCGGTAGACCTCGGGGTTGAGCGCCTCGCCCGCGGTGGTGGCGTGCTTCAGGCTCGAAAAATCGTACTTCGAAAGGTCCTCTTTGATGAGCATCCGGTACATCGTCGGCGGCGCGCAGAAGGTCGTGATGCCGTATTTCTTGAACATCGGCAGGATCTTCGCGGCGTCGAAGCGGTCGAAATCGTACACGAACGTCGCCGCCTCGGAGAGCCACTGCCCGTAGAGCTTGCCCCACATCGCCTTGGCCCAGCCCGTGTCGGAGATCGTGAAGTGCAGGCCGGTGTCGGAGGAGTCGACGCAATGCCAGTATTTCGCCGTGTGGAAATGCCCGAGCGGGTACTTGTGGTTGTGCACCGCGATCTTCGGGTACCCGGTCGTGCCGGAAGTGAAGTACATGAGGAGGGGATCGTCGCCGCACGGACTGTCTGCCGTACGCTCGAAGTGGCTCGAGAAGAGGGTGTATTCCTCGTCGAAGGACCGCCAGCCCTCGCGCTTTCCGTTCACGAGGATCTTGTTCTGTAAGATCCGGCACTTCGCGTCGGCCAGCTCGAGCTGATGCGCGGTGTCGCCGTCGGCGGTGCAGAGGACCGCGGTGATCCCCGCAGCCTTCAGGCGGTATTCAAAATCGTGTTCGAGGAGCTGGTTGACCGCCGGGATCGCGACCGCCCCGAGCTTGTTCAGCCCGAGCATCGCGCACCAGAACTGCCAATGGCGTTTGAGCACGAGCATCACGCGGTCGCCCTTCTTGATCCCGAGGGACTTGAAGTAGTTCGCGCATTGATTCGAGAGCTTCGACATGTCGCGGAAGGTGAAGCGCCGCTCGGTCTCGCAGTCGTTCGCCACCCAGAGCATCGCGAGCTTGTCCGGCTTCTTCTTTGCGAGCTCGTCGACGAGGTCGAAGGCGAAGTTGAAGGTCTCGGTGTTCTTGAAGGTGATCTTCACCGGCGTGCGGTTCTCGTCCTTCACGACGGTTGTGTAGCGGCGGTAGATGCGCTCCTCGGTGAGCGGGACCTCCGGCGCGGGACCGGTCGCCTCGATCAGCTTGCCGTGCTCGTAGAACTCCGGCAGCTCCGCCTCGCCCTTCGCGTTCCGGGCCGGATTGAGCACGATCGCGTAGAAGGTGCAGTCCGCGCCGTCGACCGCGACCATGCCGTGCGGCGTGCCGCTGTCATAGTAAATGCTGTCGCCCTCGTAGAGGATCTCGCGGTGGGAGCCGACCTGGACCTTCAAAGCGCCCTTGATGACAATGTCGATCTCCTGCCCCTCGTGGGTCGTGAGCTCGATGTCGCGCCGCTCCGCCCCGGGGGTGTATTCCGCGACGACGTAGAGCGGCTCGGAAATGCGGTTCTTGAACGCGCCGGCGAGGGAGTGGTAGGTCATGCCGTGCGCTTTTTCGATGATCTGCCCCGCGCCCTTCTTCGTCACGGTGTAGCCCGCGAGGGTCGGCGAGGTGCCTTCGATGATGTCGGTGACGTCGACGCCGAGGGCGAGGGCGCAACGGTAGATGAACGCGAAGGTCAGGTTCCGTTCTCCGCGTTCGGAGCTCTCGTATTCTTCGACCGAGACGTCGGTCTTTTCCGCCATTTCCGCGGCGGTGTAGCCCTCGATCCGGCGAAGCTCGGCGATACGGGCCGCCATGTCGCGGATCTGGTATTCGAGTCCGGTGAGATTGGTCTGCATGGTGGGGGTTACCTCCTTGTCGGGGACAAAAAAATCGCCCCAAAGATCAAGTCCTTTGAGACGAACAGAGCGCATTGCGCCGTCCGCGGTACCACTCAAATTGCACCCGGGGATTTTATCCGGTGTGCCGCTCAGGCTCTGACAAGCCTTAGGCTCTGACGCGGCCGTTACGGGAGGATTCTACTGACGCGCGAGGCGGGTTCTTTCCTCCGGCTTGGGAGCTACAGCGGGCTGTTTTTCGTCAGCGGCTCGCACCGAGCGCCGCCTCTCTGGGACGAAGGGCACAGCCGCCCTCTCCGTCGTAGCCATTGTGGGAATTATACCGCATCCGGCGGGATTTGTCAAGGGGGAGGATGAAATTTCGGCGAAAAAATCCGCCCGGTGATTGACAAAACAGCCGGAGATGGTATAATGGAGAAAAACAGGTTGAAACGGGAGGCGCTCATGAAACCGAATCGCGTGCGGCAACTCCTCGTCCCGGCAGCCGCCGTCCTGCTCCTCACCGCGCTGTTCTCCGCGGCGGGCATCCTCTTCGTGCGGCACCTCGGCGCGATCCTCGCGGGGATCAGCCCGGCCTTCGGGAAGATCTTCTCGGCGCTGGAGCGGGCAGAGCTCGTACCCGTGCCGTGGGCGTCCCTCGTGTGCGCGGCGGGGACGGTGCTCTGTGCCATGCGGATCGGGCGGGGCAGGGCGCTCCTCTGGCTGCTGCCGACGGCGATCCTCTGCCTCATGGGGATTGTCACGGCGATCCTCTCGGTCCGGGCGAACGGGATCGTCTTCTTCGATGTTCTGCGGCCCCTCGCAAAGACTGCCCTGAGCGGCGGCCTCGATGCCCTTGGGTGACGGCGGAAAGGAGTTTCTGATGAAAACAGGCAAATCCATCACGATGAAGCGCTGTACCGCGCTGCTGCTGGCCCTCCTCTGCGCGGGATGCGCGGGCGGCGGAGCACTCACGACCGAATCCTCCGGCACGGGACCGTGGATCGCGGGCTGTGCATACGCCGAGATCCCCCTCCCGGACGAGGGCCCCTTCTACATCGCCGGGTATCACAACGGCTGGGAAATCACCGAGGTCCGCGATCTGCAGCGGGCGACGGCGCTGTGGCTCGAAGCCGGGGACTGCCGTACCGCGATCGTGTCGGTCGACTGCGTGGGGCTCGGGAGCGACACCGTCGCGCGGATCCGCGATGCGCTCGGCGATCTCACCGCCGAGACCGGATGCACCGTCCACGTCGTCGCGACGCACGATCACGCCGGGCTCGACACCCTCGGCCTCTGGGGACCCGTCGCCGAGGACGGCAAGAATCCCGCGTTCATGGACAACCTTGTCGCCGCCTGCCGGGACGCCGTCCTCCGGGCCTACGAGGACCGCCGGGCGGGGAAGCTATACGCCTCCGACACGGAGATGGAGGGGATGTACCGCGACTCGCGCGATCCGCAGATCTGGGACCCGATGCTGCATCAGGTGCGCTTCGTGCCGGACGACGGCGGGGCGGGGATCCGGGTGATCTCCTGCGGCGCCCATGCGGAATCCCTGCGCGGGGCGAATACCCGCCTCAGCCGGGACTATCCGGGCGTGCTGTGCGATCTTGTCGAAGAGAGGACCGGGGACCGCGCGCTCTTTCTGCCGGGGGCGGTCGGCGGGCTCATCATGACGAAGGAATTCATCGATCCCTTCGACGCGGAGGAAAACCTGCTCGTCACCGGGGAAAAGCTCGCACAGATCGCCTGCGGGCCGTGCGAAGAGGTCGAGCTCGCCCCCTCGTTCTCGGACACCTCCGTCGCCTTCTCCGTCCCGCTCGACAACACGACCTTCCTTTATTATAAATTCCTCGGCATCCTCGGCAACGAAGCGAAGCCCGGCGCGGGGGAGACGGGGTACGAGCTCGGGACCTCCCTGTCGGTATTGCGCCTCGGCACGAAAACGCTCCTTCTGATCCCCGGCGAGATCTTCCCGGAGCTGGTCTTCGGCGGTGGGCGGGGCGACATGGCTGCCCATCCGGAGCGGGAGAACCCCGAGCCCCTCGGTGAGATCCTCGCCTCTCACGGGCTGGACGATTTCTTCGTGGTCGGGCTGGCGGACGACGAGCTCGGGTACATCGTGCCGCCGGACGACTTCCTCGTCGATGAGCGCGCGCCCTATCTCGAGGCTGCGAAGCCCGCGGACGGGAGCCGCCACTATGAGGAGACCAATTCCGTGGGCCGGGGCTGCGCCGACGCGATCGCAAATGCGCTCCGGGAGCTTCTCAAGAGTATCTCCGAGTGAGAAAACGGGAGATTACGCGAGGTTTTGCGCATCCAAATCAAAATAATCGGATTTTTTTCGAAAAAGGGGTTGACAAGGGGATCGGGGCGTGCTATAATATGCCCTGTTCGATTCAAAATACAGTATCGGAGGAACAATCAGTATGTCCACATACATGGCAAAACCTGAAACCGTCGAACGCGGCTGGTATATCCTCGACGCTGCCGGCAAACCGCTCGGCAAGACCGCCGTCACCGCCGCCAACATTCTCCGCGGCAAGCATCGCCCGGAATTCACGCCCCACGTCGACTGCGGCGAATTCGTCATCATCATCAACGCGTCCAAGGCCGTTCTCACCGGCAAAAAGCTCGACCAGAAGTTCTACCGCACCCACTCCGGCTACATCGGCGGTCTGAAGGAGACCTCCTACCGCAAGCTGATGGCCGAGAGACCGGACTTCGCCATGATGCAGGCTGTGAAGGGAATGCTCCCGCACAACTCGATCGGCGCGAAGGCTCTCACCCGTCTGAAGGTCTATGCGGGCGAGGAGCACAAGCAGCAGGCGCAGAAGCCCACCCCGTACGAAGTCGAGATTTAAGAAAGGTCAGGGATTGAACGATGTACACGAGTGCAAAACCTTATTTCTACGGCACCGGCAGAAGAAAGAGCTCCGTTGCCCGCGTCAGACTGTATCCCGGTTCCGGCAAGATCACCATCAACAACCGCGACGTTGACGATTACTTCGGTCTCGAGACCCTGAAGCTCATCATCAACCAGCCCTTCGGCGTTACGAACACGGTTGGCAAGTTCGACATCGTGGCGAACGTGAACGGCGGCGGCATCTCCGGCCAGGCCGGCGCGATCCGTCACGGCGTTGCCCGCGCGCTTCTCCTCGCGGACGACAGCTACCGTCCCCTTCTCAAGAAGGCCGGTTTCCTCACGAGAGACCCGAGAATGAAGGAAAGAAAGAAGTACGGTCTCAAAGCGGCGAGACGTGCGTCCCAGTTCTCCAAGAGATAAGCAAGCCCGCATGGGCAGAACAGAACCGTCGGTCATCCGGCGGTTTTGTGTCATCCTGACCGCGTATTTGAAAGACAGGTCCGTGCAGCAGACATGAATGGAGGGAGAGCATGATGTTTCAGAGAAGGAAAAGCGGTTATTCCCGTTTGGTTCCGTTCTTGTTCCTGTTGTTATCCGTATTTTGTCTTGCGGCCTGCTCGGGCAGCACGAGCGAAATCATGCTGAGCGGCAGCTCGACTGCTGAGGCGGAGGAACAGGACTTCGAGTTTCCGCCCGAGACGGATAAACTGGTCATTTATTCCGACAAAGTTTTAGGAGTTCAGCAAAAACTTGCGGTGGAACGCTTTCAGGAGCTATATCCTGACGTAGATGTCGAGTATTACAATTTTTCGCAGGACGAGTATTTTGAGAAGCTGAGAGTGGAAATTCCTGCGGGGAAAGGCCCGGACGTCGTGTATGAACTATCAACTTATTTGCCGGATGTATATAAAACGATGGCATCGGGCGTGTTCATCGATTTGAATCCGTATTTTGCAAATGACCCTGATTTTTGCTTTGAAGATTACAACCAGACGGTGATGGATGCCTGTATGCTGCAAGGGAAGCGCTATATCGTTCCGATTGTCTACATCGCTCCGATCTTGCTCACGTCGCAGGAGATACTGGACGAAAACGGCATATCCGCCGAAATGCTCGGCACATACGACGGATTTATGGACGCTTGCCAGCAATATCATCAGAACCATCCGGATCAGGATCTATTGGCCATCGGTGCGAACGACCAGTTCTTGCAACAATTATATGAACAGACCGGATTTAAGCTGATCAACCCGGATACGAATGAGATCGCAGTCAAACAGGATCAGCTGAAAAAGCTGCTTGACGTCTGCAAATCATATTATCCGGGCCATGACTATTTGTTTATTGAGGAAGGCTCCGCGGAGGCCTTATTTCACAGGAATATATTATTCAGTAATATGCAGGCGTCCCTTGGTCAGCACCTGTTGGGTGCGTGTTCGGTAAAGCTGCTGGGAGACACGCCGGTGTTATTCAACTGTCCGAACGAAGACGGAGGGGTCAGCGCTGAGATCTATAATTATCTTGCCATTCCGGAAGGATCGCCCAATAAGCTGAATGCATACCGCTACATCAAGTTTTTTCTCTCTGAAACGATCCAGTATGCGGGCATGGAAAACGGCAATGTCAATGTACAAATCATGGATGGTTTCCCCATACAGAACCTCTCTTTTGACAAGACCATGGAGAAAGAATTAGAGTCCTTTGACTTTGCACAAAAAATCGCAGATGACTTTCCGATATATACTGACAGGCTCCGTGAACTTGTTTCTGAAATCGATTCTGTCTTTATTATGAGGACTGAAATGTATAATTCGTCCAAGAAATACATGTTCGATTACATACAGGGCCGCGATGGTTTCGAGGGAGCCTATCGCAAGCTGATGAACTTTCTCACGATCTACCGAGACGAATAAACAAAAAACCGCACAGCGTAATCTGTGCGGCTTTTCTTTTCCCCGCCCTGAGGGATTTGAACCCACGACCATCGGAATCGGAATCCGGTACTCTATCCGGGCTGAGCTAAGGGCGGGCATCGGCGGCGGAATCCCCACCGCGTGGATGATATTATAGCATAAAAACCGGGGATTGTAAAGGGCTTTTCGGAAAAATCCCGCCGCATTTTTCGCCTGCCGCCCCGCGCGCCCGGGAGGGAGGATTCGACGCGGGGCATCCCGGCGCATTTCCCGGAATTTTTTGGCGAATTTGCGCGAAAACCTCTTGACGGGGAGAAAGAATTTGCATATAATAATAGACGGAATTCTTTGTGTATCTCACGGAGGCCGTATGAGAAGCAGCGTCTGCGTTTTCCTCGCGTTTCTTCTTCTTTGCGCCTCCTTTTTCTGTGTCCATGCAGGCGCGGCGGACCCCTGGACCGAGGACGCCCCCGCCGGTCAGGTCCTCTACCGCCAGTCCTTCGCCGATGTCTCCGATTACGCCAAATCCGGCCTCGTGACCGGGACCTCGACTGCCGAGGCGGCTGAGATCGGGATCCGGGACGGCGCGCTCCAGGTCCGCTCGGTCGACGGCGGCCGCGCCTATACGCTCCTGCCCACGGTGACCCGCGGGACCTCCTATACCGTCGAGTTCTCCTTCCGGTTCACCGAATCGGGACGGGTGGGCGGTACCCTCTCGTTCCTGTTGACCTGCCGCGGGGAGGAGCCGACCAACATCACCTCCCTCGTCATCCGCGGGAACGGCACCGTCGACGATTTCAGCGAGCCCGACGATGACCTCGCCCGCGCGATCAAGGGCGGCTACTGGGTCGACGTCGCCATCCCCGTCGAGGACGGCGCGCTGCACCGGATGACCATGACCGTGCAGAGCACCGGGACCTCCTACGAGCTCGAGCGCGCGAGCGTCCTCGTCCTCACCCCCGGCTCGATGGGGTTCTCCTTCCGCAACACCTGCGCCGCGATCTCCGATATCTGGCTCGTGAACGGCGTCGATTATTCCGAAAAGACCGGGGACACGACCTCTTATATCGTCGACCGGGAAGCGTCCGGGGACAAGGAGCAGAAGACCCCCGCGAAAACGCCCGAGCCCGCGCCGCCGAAACCGGCCGATCCAGCCCCTCCCGTGCCGGAACGATCGCCGAACACGAGGGATCACTTGCCCGGGTACGGCATGGTCGCAGCGTTGAGCGTCACGTCCGCGTGTGCGCTGGGCTGCGGCTTTTCTGTCCGGAGACACCGCGTCTGAGGACGGGCGAATTGAACAAACCAAACGGCGGAATGCTAACGGATTCCGCTGTTTTTGTTGTCTGAAACGCGAGTTCATATATAATTAACAAAATATTCACGCTTAGTTCTTGAATGCCGGGGTAAAAAATGGTACAGTATGGACAGTAGTTAGCACTCTGGTGTTTCAAGTGCTAATTCCGGATCCCAACAAAACGAAAATCAGCGTCATTCTTGCAGATGGGAGGTGAGGGAGAATGAGCGGCGGCGAAAAAGTGCTCAATGAGCGGAAAAAAGCGATCCTGAAGGCCATCGTGGACGCGCACATCGCGGGCGGCGAGCCGGTGGGAAGCAAATTCCTTACGCAGAATCAGCAGATCGGGTGCTCCTCTGCCACCATCCGCAACGAAATGGCGGAGCTTGAGGAGATGGGGTACCTCGAACAGCCCCACACCTCGGCGGGACGCATCCCGTCGGAAGCGGGCTACCGTTTCTACGTCGATCAGCTGCTCGACCGCTACAACCTCACCCAGAGCGAGATCGAAGAGCTGCGCGGGGCGCTCCGGCAGAAGCAGAACGAGCTGGACGCCATCATGCAGACGGCTGTCACTCTCGCCTCGAAGCTGACAAATTACACCGCTCTTTCGCTGAGACCGCGGCAGTCGCGCATCACGGTCGGATGCTTCGAGCTGATGCGCCTCGACGACGCGACCGCCGTCCTCATCATGCTGATCGGCAGCGTCGTCAAGACGAAGTACATTCGTTCGAGCCGCGCCGCCATCCCGCCGGAAGCCGCGTCCCTGCTCGCAGGGGTGCTGAACGCGAAGATCACCGGACTGACCGCCGGGGAGATCACCATGCCGCTCATCATGGAGATGGAGCGGATGATGGGCGAATACGACTACCTCGTGTCCCCCGTCGTGCGGGCCGTGTGCGAGACGATCTCGGGCTTCGACGGCGGCGACCTCCGCTTCGAGGGCATCAACCGCCTCCTCGCCTACCCGGAGTTCTACGACATGGACCGCCTGCGCGAAATGCTCGCGCTGTTTGAAAAGAAGGACACCCTGCTCGAGGTCCTCTCGGACGAGGCGCACCAGGGCGATCATGTGCAGATCTTCATCGGGCGCGAAAACCTCGTCAAGGTGATGGACAATTCCACCCTCGTCTTCAAGACGGTCATGCAGAACGGCAAGCCGGTTGGCGCCATCGGCATCATCGGTCCGACCCGCATGAACTACCGCCGGGTGATCGCCACGATCGACGGCCTGTCGAAGGGCATCGCCGAGACGATCGAAGCGCCGAAGCACGGCGGCTCTGACGGCGCATAGGGAAGACGGAACGGGGATGCATAAAATCACATCGCATGGGAGAACATCATCATGGAAGAAGAAAAGAAAACGCCCGTGACCGGCGAGGAGCCCGAGGTCCCCGCAGAGGCGCCCGCCGAAGAAGCGGCAGCGGCCCCCGAGGAAGGGACCGAGGCCCCGGACGGATCCGTCGGTGAGACCGAGGAGCCGAAGGGCAGGCGCGGGGAGATCAAAAAGCTGCGCCGGGAGCTCGAGGAGACGAAGAAAGCCCTCGAGGCCTCCGAGGCGAAAGCGAAGGAGCTCGACGACCGGGTCCTGCGGCTCGCCGCGGAGTACGACAACTTCCGCAAGCGGACGCAGACGGAGCGGAGCAATGTGTACGCGAACGCCGTATCCGATACGCTCGCCGGACTGCTCCCCGTCATCGACAATCTCCGCTATGCCGCAAAATACGCGGGCGGCGATTCCGAAAAGCTGGCCGAGGGGCTCGAAATGATCCTCTCGAAGCTGCCGGAAACCTTTGAAAAGCTCGGCATCACCCCCTTCGGAGAGGTGGGAGAGACCTTTGATCCCGCGCTCCACAACGCCGTCATGCACGTCGAGGACGAATCGCTCGGAGAGGGCGTCATCGTCGAGGTGCTCCAGCAGGGCTATAAATACGGGGACAAGGTCCTCCGCTACGCCATGGTCAAGACGGCCAACTGACATCGTTAAAAATTTCCTTATATATATTGGAGGCAATCATTATGGCAAAAATCATCGGTATAGATCTCGGTACCACCAATTCCTGCGTCGCCGTGTTTGAAGGCGGCGAACCCGTCGTCATTCCGAATCCGGAAGGCGCGCGCACGACCCCGTCCGTTGTGGCGTTCTCGAAGACCGGCGAGCGTCTGGTCGGCCAGGTCGCAAAGCGGCAGGCCATCACCAACCCGGAGCGCACCGTGTCGTCCATCAAGCGTCACATGGGCTCCGACTACAAGGTTACGATCGACGACAAGCGCTATACCCCGCAGGAGATCTCCGCGATGGTGCTCCAGAAGCTGAAGGCGGACGCGGAAGCGTACCTCGGCGGCACCGTCTCGCAGGCGGTCATCACCGTCCCGGCGTACTTCACCGACGCGCAGCGTCAGGCGACCAAGGATGCGGGCAAGATCGCGGGCCTCGACGTGCTCCGCATCATCAACGAGCCGACGGCAGCCGCGCTTGCCTACGGCGTCGACAAGGAAACGACCGAGCAGAAGATCATGG
>JAFPWV010000172.1 GCA_017412675.1 Clostridia bacterium | reverse complement strand
TCGATATAGAGAAAGGGTGTGCGTTGAACGCACGCCCTTTTCCAGGAGGTGGCGTTATGCCACCTCCTTTCCATGAACCCGGACTACTGTCCCTGCCTGACGGTATCCAGATACGTCTTCACGTCGCCTTTCAGTACCAACTCCGCGTAAGCATCGGGATCGTTGTAGATCAGGTAATCCAGCTCCCGGCGGTCAAGCCAGGTTTCCACAAACTCCCGTTCCACGGCGATTGTGTCTATGGCGATCACCGTACCGTCCGGACACCGCGCTTCCACGCAGGCTGTATCCATGTTATATGTCCATGCTTCCGATTTCATTTCGATCTGCTCCTTCTTATTTCTGTTTTTCATCACTCTGGCCCTGCGGATCACCGTAGAGGTAGGCAACAAGTCGAACCTTCGGGACCCGATACGCACGTCCGATTTTCAGAACAGAAAGCTTACCTGCTTTGATAAGCCCGTACACGGCCTTCGTGCTGACACCAAGTACTTCACCGACCTGCTCGACGTTCATCACATCCGGATACTTCTGAAGCATGAGCCTGTATGCTTCTTTTTGCGTGATCGGCCGTGCGGATGTCTTTGGATCTGTGCCTTTTGGAGCATCGGTTGTCTGTCGGCGCTGCTTCGGGGCCTTTTTCAAATTCTCTTTTGCTTTTTCCGAGTCTCCCTGCGCTGCCGCAGCCGGCTCTTTCCGATCTTCCCTGCTGTGGTCTGTGAGAAGATAATCAATCACGCATTCCTTCGGGATCTGATACTTCCTGCCGATCAAAAAGGATTTGATTTTCCCTGTCTCCAACAGCTGTCGGGCGTCCTTGGCTTTGATGCCTCCCAGCATGGCGCACAGGTCAGTGACCTCCACGACATCCGGGCAATTTTGAAACTGATCCATCAGATCTTTTCTTGTCATATCGTTCATCTCCAAGTATGATTTGTCGACGGAAAATGAACCACCTGCAAAGCATTGTCATTTATTGTTTTCTACTGCATTTCTTGAACCGACCGCTTAACGCCTTCTCTAAATTGTATCCCCTTCCGCACCCCTGCCAGGGCGCGTTCCTGCTTCGTTTTTTATCTCCCGATAATTGGTGCCAGCGTCCGTCATCTTCCACATCACTTCAAAAACTCAAAATCCAGCAGCGTAAACACTGTGCTGGTTCGACCCCCGCCGCCGGCACCAAAGAGCCTCGTTTGTATGAACAAGCGAGGTTCTTTTCTTGGGCGAAGCTGCATTTGAGCGGGGGGCGAAGGGTCGGTAGTGAATGACAGCCCGGGGGGCTGTCAGAGCCGACCACCGCTCCGTCCGCAGACGGGCGTCCCCCGCTGCCTGCATCTTCCATAAGTCTTGCCTGTGAGGTTTTCGGGTTTTGTTATTCGGTGCTCAGGGCAGCAAAAAGCCGCGGGGATTTCGAGCCCGCGGCTATGATCGCGTATGCGTATGAAGCCTTATTCCTTGATATCGTCCCAGCCCGCTTCTTCCTCAGCAGATTTCTTGCCGGATTTTGCAATCGCTTTGACAATGAAGCCAGAGATCAGGCTCAGGCCCATGACCAGCCAGCCGAGGATGATGTTGGAAAGCAGGGAGTATCCGTCTCCCGCGCCGTAAATACCGCCGCCGACGAAGAGGGAAACGACGTTCCACACGAACAGGGCGGTGAGAATGACCGGTGCGACAAACTTGATGGAAAGGTAGAACCACCACTTCGGCATCTTGAAGTTCTGCGTGTTGAGGTTGATCTGGTCAAGCACCTTGGAGGTCTTGAAGCACCAGCCGACGATGATGACCTCGAAGATACCGGTGAGGATGAGGGTATAGCTGTTGACGAAGTTGTCGACGATGTCGAGGCAGGCAAGGCCCGCGCCGGTAACGAAGATCAGACCGAGCACGCCTTCGATCAGGCAGAGGACGGTGGTTGTCTTCTTTTTATTCAGCTTGAACTTATCGGCGATCGCGGTGGACGAGCCCTCCACGATGGAGAACAGCGAGTCGATGGCGAGGGTGATCAGGCAGAAGTAGAAGACATAAGCGAACGCCGCATTGATCCACGGCACCTTCGTCAGGCTGACGATCGCCTGCGGATAAATGATGAAGGCGGTGCTGATGCCGGATGCGCTCATGTTGTCGAGCATGCCGACGCCCGCCATCGTGGTGAACATGACGATGCCCGCCAGCAGACTGATGACGAAGTCGGAGACCGCAATGATGACGCAGTCGATGGCGATATTCGCCTTTTCATCGACGAACGAGCCGTAGGCGAACATGATCGCCATGGCGACGGAGAGAGAATAGAAGACCTGTCCGATCGCATCGACCCACAGGGTGGAATCGCCGAGCGCGCTCCAGTCGGGCACGAACAGCTTGGCGAGACCTTCCATCGCACCGGGCATCGTGAAGCCGCGGACGGCGAGGATGAGCAGGCAGATCACGGGGAGGGACACGGTGTACTTGACAACCTTGCCGACGCTCGTCGTGCCGTTGCGGATGCACAGGTAGCAGGCGATCCAGGCGATGAGCAGACAGCCGAGCACGGGCCAGGAGATCGTGCCGAAGCCCGAGGTCGTGCCGGTCGTGTTGATGGTCGTGATCCACAGCTTGCTGGCGGATTCGGTGTCACCGGTGAAGCCGGCGAACTTGAAGCTCAAGAGGAACATCAGGATGACCCACGCGAAGACGACCGCGTAGTAGATGCCGATCGCGATGCCGTTGGATACGGCGATCCATCCGGCGTGCTCACCGGTCTTGTTCACGGCCCGCATCGCACCGGGCGCTCCCTGACGGGTCCGGCGGCCGATCGCGATTTCCATCATCAGGAGGGGAATGCCGATCAGGAGCATGGCGAGGACATAGACGAAGAGGAAGGCTCCGCCGCCGTGCTTGGCAGCCAGGCCCGGAAAACGCCACGCGTTGCCCAGGCCAACAGCGGAACCGACCGCTGCCAGGATAAAGGTACTTCTGGATGACCATTTGTCGCGCATTGTGTTCACCTCGATTGAATAAAGTGTGTTATGATCGCATTTTTACGGGAAAATGCAATTAACGTTCCGAAATGCCTTCCGGACCCCGTGTGCGCTTCATACAGAGTCCGAAGGCCGACCCCGCAGGATTCCGCGGGTGATGTCTGAAAAGCATGGGAGCGGATCGGCAGAAGATGCGATTTGATCCGCCGGGCAGTCCGGTTCTCCGTCAGTTCCCCATTTCGGCGAACGCGTCGTTGATCTTTGAGAGGATCTTGTTCGCCATTTTTTCGTTTCGCACATAAGCCGAGGCGAAATCCGTGTCGGCCTGCTGCATCATCGTGATCAGGCGTTCGTTGTAGCCGCCGAGCTGATAGTACATGCCGACGTCGAAGAAGCGCGTCTCGAAGATGAGGTCGAGCATGTCCGCCGATTCCTCGTCGCGGAAGTACTTGCCCTTCAGCGTGACGTCATAATACGCCGGCGTGATGTACTGCCGTCCGAAATACGCGAGCGCTTCGATCACCGAGCCGATCTGGTCCACGTTCTCCGCGACAATCGGGATGCACACATAGGACGTGCCGTAGGCGTGCATGGTGTTGCAGAAATCCTTCTGCTCGGCCTTCCACTTCGGATAGGGCAGGATGCCGAAGTCCGCCTCGAGATCGCGGAACCAAGACACCGCGCGCAGATAGCGGGTATAGAAGAGGCAGCGGTTGCCGATGAAGGTCGCGTGGGAGATGTCGTCCGTCCCCGCTTCGAGGAAATAGGAGAAGGATTTCGTCCGGTCGGTCAGCCACGTCGTCACGACGTCGATGTTCTGTTCGGTGTTGAGCGTGAGCTCGATCGTGCCGTCATCGTTGATCGTCGCGCACCGTCCGCCCGACGCGTGGAGCATCCCGATGACGGAGTCCTGCCAGATCAGGATGCCGTAGGCGTCGTCGTTGGTGTATTTGCCGTCGCCGTTGAGGTCGGCATCGCAGGTGTCCGCCATGTCGATGAACTTGTCATAGGTCCAGCGGTTCTCGCGCACAAGCTCGTAGGGGCTTTCCAGGCCGAAGTTCTCGACGACCTGCTTGTTGAAGAGGATGCAGTAGGTGCAGTCGTTGTCGAGCACGCCGATGTCGCCCGTCGTGTAGAACATGCGTCCCTTCACGGAGAGCTGTTCGTTTGCCTTCGGGTCCCACCACGGCTTGTCGAGATCGATGTTCTTCACCTTGTTCAAGTCGAGGATGTGTCCCTGATACGCGAGGGTCGAGACGTCGTAGCAGCCGATCGAGGCGAACGCATAATCCGAGGTGCCCGCCATGTTGACGGAGGTGATCGCCTTGTAGCCCGTTCCCTGCCCGCCGGACGCATCGCCGCCGTGGTTGTCGGTCTTCAGGTTGATGTTGTACATGTCCGCGACCGTCGTGTTGGTCTGGTAGCGCGCGTCGTTCAGCGCCTCGCCGGTCATTTCTTCGGCCTCGAAATCGTCGAAGGCCCAGTTGCCGGCCATGTAGATCACGATGTCGCGGCCGCCGAGGTCGTAAACCTCCGCCTCGAAGGGGACCTCTTCCTCGGTCTCGGGCGCCGCCGTCTCTCCGGCGGAAGGATCGGAACCCACGGAGGGATCCGCTCCCGTGACCGTCGGACTGTCGGGGTTCGTTTCTCCGCATCCGGCGATGGGGACGAGAAGAAGCGCGGCGATGAGAAGTCCTGCAAGCAGTTTTTTCATGATGTGCATCCTTTCTTGGTTGCTCCGGTTCATCGGATACAGGATCCGGCTCCGGACATGCATCCGGCTTTGTGTTATTATACCATAATTTTTCACTCTTGTGAAGTGTTTTTCTGCACTTTTTAACGGTATTTTTCTTCCCCGCCCTCTCCCCGACGGACACGCGCGCCGATTTCATTATTATTTTCGCTTTAATATTTAAAAATCCGGAAATGCACTTGACAAAATCGCCGTTCTCCGCTAAAATAGATACGAATGTTTTAATCGTTACGGTCAAAACATCAGACAAAACGATCCGTTCGGATCAGGAGGAAATCATGAAAAAACTTGCATTGGTCCTCGCGCTGGCACTGGCCGTGATCCTTGCCGTCTCCGCTGCGGCTGCCGATCCGGTCATCTCCATCGACTTCGCGGACGGCGCGGGCGACGTGGAACTCGTCAACGCCGAAATCGTGAACGACGTGACCCGCGGCAACGTTCTCAAAGTGAACGGCCAGGGCAACGGAACCGCGCGTACTTCTTACGGTCTCTACAAGACCGACGTATTTGAAAACACCGACTGGGAAAAGGGCCTCACCGTTTCCCTCTGGATCCAGACGGACGTCGGCTCCGACAACCTCTCCGGCACCGCGCCGATCTTCTCGATCGACTCCGAAGCGGCTCCGCAGGGCTACATCGCAGCGGTCTGCTCCCTCGAAACCACGATGAACACCGACGGCAACCAGCCGGAAACGGGCATCACCCCCCGCTGCTGGAATGACCCCGTCAACGTCTCCGGCGGCATGAACAAGACCGACGAAGGCCTCTGGGAACTGCTCACCGTCGTCTACGATCCCGATTCGGGCAACATCTACATGTACCTGAACGACGAGCTGGTCAACACCCAGACCCTCGGCGGCGGCTCGATCGACATGTTCCTCTTCGAGCTCGAGTTCTATAACCTCGTCCGCCTCGGCGCGTGGAACTGCGTCTGGTGGAACTACGGCGACTATCAGGGCCTCATCGATGACGTCAACATCTACGCCGAAGCGCTGACCGAAGACGACGTCGCCGATCTGTACAGCGCGACCAAGGTCACCCAGACCGTCGTCGTGAAGGCGCCCTCCGTCGAGGACCTCTACACCGCCGAAGATCACACCCCGGTCTACACCCTCGACTTCGAGGATGCCTCCGCTCTCGAGCTCAACAACGCCGAGATCGTCCCGGGCCACACCGGCAACGCGCTGAAGGTCAAGGGCGAAGGCGACGGCACCAACGGCACGTCCTACGGCCTCGTCACCACCGACCTCTTCAAGAACACCGACTGGACGGGCGGCATGACCATCTCCATGTGGGTCAACGCCGACAGCTCCGACACCCTCAACGGCATGGCGCCGCTCTACTCCCTCGATATCGCGCGCATCGGCTACATCGGCGTTGTCAACTCGCTCCAGTCCGGCATCAACACGGACGGCAACGAGGACGTCGGCATCGTCCCGCGCTTCTGGAACGACCCGGGCAACCGGGACGGCTGCGTGAATGAAACCACCGCCGGCCAGTGGGATCTCGTCACCGTTGTCTACAACAACGACGGCGCAAACAACATGGCGATCTACAAGAACGGCGAAGTCGTCGTGAAGCCCGGCATCAATCTCGGAACCGCGTTCGGCGACGGCACCAACGAACAGTTCTTCACCGAGCAGCTGAAGGAAGTCTACTCGCTCCGTCTCGGCTCCTGGCTCTGCGACTGGTGGAACTACGGCGATTATCAGGGCCTGATCGACGACGTCGAGATCTACAACGTCGCGCTCAACCCGCTCGAAGTGAAGTATCTCTTCACCGGCAAGCCCGCTGCTGAAGGCCCCGCCGAAGTGACCGTGGTCCAGTCTCTGGATCTGAACAACAAGTCCGAATTCGAACAGGGCGAAGAGATCCTCGTGTCCGCGTACACCGACGGCGCCGCCACGGACGCCGGAAACAAGGACTGGGTCGGCATCTATCATAAGGACGACGTGCCCGGCGACAACGCTTCCCTTGCTTGGTACTATGTTGCCGAGAACGGTAACTACGAAAAGGCCGTCGACATCGCGGCGGGGCTCGATCTCGAACCCGGTGAATATAAGGTCTGCCTCTTCGCGAACGACGGATATGATATCCTCCTGACCGTCGATCTGACAGTGAAGGCGTCGGAAGCGGCTGAACCCGCGGAAGAAGCCGTCGAGGAACCCATCATGACCGAACCGGAAGAAGAAGCCGTCCAGGAAGAAGTGACGGTCAGCGAAGAGCTCGAAAAGAAGGAAGAAGCGCCGCAGACCTTTGACTTCGGCGTGATCGCCCTCGTCGTCTCCGCGCTCTCCGCAGGCGCAGCCCTCACCTTCCGCAAGAGAAAATAAACCGTGATTTGATTTTCATCCGGGGACGCAGCCCTGTCCGTTGAACGAGCTGCGTCCCCCTTTCCAATCTTCCGTCTGAGTCCTCATTCCAAACACCATGAACAAACACATCAGATCGCTCCTCTCCGCTCTCCTCGCCGCCCTCCTTCTTTTCTCCTGCGCGCCGAAGGGGGAAAAGCCCGAGGCAGAGGCAGCGCCGATCGAGGCGGAGACGGGCGTCACCGGAGAATCCGATATGAATCCTTACGCATACCTCGGAAACAACTATACCGCAGACGGTGAAACGCTCACCGCCGCTCCCTCTGCCGGCGACAAGAGCGATGAGACGTTCTCGGGCGCGTTTCTGCTTCCGGAAAGCGAAAGCGACGCCTGGTGCGCGGAGATCACCGTCACCCTCGATACGCTCCGCTCCGCCGCAGGTCTGCTCTTCTGCGCCTCCGAATCGGAAGCGTACGACGGCGTCGAGGGATACGCCTTCGTCGTGAAGGACAAGCGCGCGTCGCTCTACGACCTCACCGGATCCTCCTTTTCCGGGATGATCCCGAAGGAGCTGGCGCACAAATCGATCGAACGCCCGAAAACCGGCGAGCCCTTCCGCCTCCGCGTGGAGAAGAACGGCAAGACCTACCGCTGCTACTACCTCGACGACATGGACGGCGTGGACCCGTGGCCGGAATTCGAGTATATCCTCACCGAACACCGGGGAGTGGGCGTCGGAGCCACGGACAACGGGCACGGTGCGTCGTTCTCCGATCTCACCGTCACGCCTTGCGAGCCCGTCAAAACGGCCGCCGGACAGTACACCAACCCGGTCTTCCGGGACAGCCAGGCCGCCGATCCGGGCGTCTTGAAGGTCGACGGCAAATACTACTGCTACTCCACCTCCGCCCCGATCGGGTACTACGTCTATGTCTCGGACGACCTCGTCCACTGGACGAACGAGGGGCTCTGCATGAACGAGGCGTGGGGTCTTTCCCGCAGCGGCTACTACTGGGCGCCCGAGGTGGTGCAGCGCGCGGACGGCAAGTTCGTCATGGTCGCCTCGGTCGAGGAGCATCTCGGCTTTGCCGTCGCAGACTCCCCGCTCGGGCCGTTCCTCCCGGAGAAATCCTGGACCTTCGACAAGACGATCGACGGACACATCTTCCTCGACGACGACGGGCGCGGCTACCTCTTCTGCGTGAGCTGGCGCGCCGGGCATGACTACGGGATCTGGGCATACGCGCTCGAAGACGACCTCGTCACGGTGAAGGAGGGGACCGAAGTCCAGGTGATCTCCCCGACCGACGCCTGGGAGCAGGTCAGCGGACGCGTGACGGAAGGCCCGTTCGTCCTCAAGCACAACGGGAAATACTACCTCACCTACTCCGGCAACGGGTACGACGCGAAGGAATACGCCGTGGGGTATGCCGTGTCCGATTCCCCGCTCGGGCCGTACAAGAAATACGCCGCCAACCCGATCCTGTCCTACACCTCGAAGCTCTACGGCCCGGGGCATCACAGCTTCACCGTGTCCCCCGACGGCTCCGAGCTCATCATCGTCTATCACACCCACGCCTCGACGACGGCGGTCCATCCCCGCACGATCTGCATCGACCGCGCGCGCTTCGCCCCGACCGCATCCGGCGTCGACCGGCTCGAGATCTTCGGACCTACGCACACCGCGCAGGAGGTCCCGAAATGAGAGGAAGGTCGCTCATCCCGCTCCTCTTTCTGCTCGCCGTCCTGCTCTGTCTGACGGCCTGCGGCGGGAACGGCCCCTCCCCCGATCCGCCGAACGATCCGGAAGAGACGGAAGCGCCCGCTCTCCGCGGATGGGAGCCGAAGACCGTCGTCACCGCGGGCGCGTGCGCATATACCCTCATCCGTCCGGAGAACGCCGATCCCGATGAACTCGCGGCGGCGCAGGCGATCTACGGCGCCCTGAAGGACAACTACGGCGTCCGCATTCCCTTCGAGACGGACTTCGTCAAGCCGGGCGCCGATCCGAACACCGTCAATGGCACGGAGATCCTCGTCGGGCTGACCAACCGGGACTTCGTGACCGCGGGCATCCGCGACCTGCTCGGACCGAACTGCTTCGCCATCGCCAACGCGGGGGAGCGCATCCTTTTGCTCGGCAGCACGCCTGCCCTCACGAAGCTGGCGGCGGAGGTCTTCATCCGCGACGCCCTGAACGGCAGCGACTACATTCTGAACGACGAGGAGAACATCATGATCTACGAAGTGGAACCCACTTACCAAAACATCACCTTCCACAACCCCGTCTGCCCGTCCGGCGCGGATCCGTGGGTCATCCGGGATCCCGACACGGGAAAGCTCTACTACTGCTACTCAGGCGGGAACGGCGTCTGCGTCAATGAGATCGCGGACCTCGCGCACATCACGGCGGAAGGCGGCACGAAGGTCTACACCGCACCCGAGGGGACCATGTATTCCAAGGAATACTGGGCGCCGGAGCTGCACAAACTGAACGGCAGATGGTACATCTACGTGGCGGCGGACGACGGGGACAACTACCATCACCGCATGTACGTCCTCGAATGCACGGGTGAGATCCCGACCGACAAGTTCAAGATGGTCGGCAAGCTCACCGACGAGAGCGACAAATGGGCGATCGACGGCACGGTCGCCGAGATCGGCGGGGAGCTCTACTTCGTCTGGTCCGGCTGGGAGGGCGACGAAAACGTGGCGCAGAACCTCTACATCGCGCACATGAAGAGCCCGACCGAGATCGACTCCCCGCGCACGATGATCTCCCGCCCCGAGTTTATATGGGAAAAGCTCGGCGGACGCCCCACGATCAACGAAGGCCCGGTCGCCCTCTCGAAGGACGGCGCGGTCCACATCCTCTATTCCGCCTCCGGGAGCTGGTCCGATTTCTACAACCTCGGCAAGCTGACGTGGCGGGGCGGCGATCCTCTCGATGCGGCGAACTGGACCAAATCCAAGACCTCCGTCTTCGAGAAGACCGCGTCCTGCTTCGGACCGGGCCACTGCTCCTTCACGACGGCGGACGACGGCACGACCTGGATCGTCTATCACGGCAACCTCGTCTCCGGCTCCGGCTGGGGCGGCCGTTCCGTCTGGACGCAGCCGATCTCGTGGGACGGCGATGAACCCGTCCTCGGCTCGCCCGTCAGCCCGAAGGACGAGCTCACCCTTCCCGTCGCGTCCTATGACGCCGATCACATCGAACCCGTAAACGGAATCCCCCATGACTGACATGAGAAAGGAGACCTCCATGAAACAGAAATTCACCCTTGTCCTTGCCGTTTTGATGCTGCTCCTCCCGCTCGCCTCCTGTTCCGAGACGACCAATGAAGAGGATCCCGCCGCAGCGCCCGCCGTCGAAGCGGATCCCGCATCCGTTGACGCCGCCGAGGAGACCGAAGACCCGAACGCCCGGATCGACAGCGGGCTCCCCTCCGCGGATTACGGCGGCTATACCTTCAACATCTATATCCACAACACCATCACGAATGATTTCCAGGCCGAAGAGATGACCGGCGAGCCCGTCAACGACGCGGAATACGAGCGCATGGTCACCGTCCAGGACAAGGGAAACTGCGAGATCGTCCCGCTCGTGATCGCGGCGGACAACCGTCAGGGACAGAAGGCCCTCAGCACCTCCGTGCAGGCCGGCACCAATGACTACGACCTCGTCTGCCTGTCCGGCTATTCCTCCTGCAACGCGCTCGTGGAAGGCCTTCTGACCAACCTGTTCACGGTGGAGAACCTCGATCTCTCGAAACCGTGGTGGGATCAGTACTGCACCGAAGAATGCACGTTCAAGAACGCGGTCTATCAGATGACGGGCGACATTTCCATCGGAGACAACCGCGCGACCTTCTGCTATTTCTTCAACAAGAACATGGCCGAGACCTACAGCCTGCCGAATTTCTATGACATGGTCGACAATTTCACCTGGACCATCGACAACTTCCGGGAATTCGCGGAGGCGGTGGACACGAACCTCGACTACAACAACAACGGCAACCACGTCAACGACAAGGACGACATCTACGGCATCTATATCTGGGACGACATCATGATGGGCATCGTGAACGCCTCCGGCATCAAGTGCTGCACGATCAACCAGGACGGCGAGCTCGAGCTCTCCCTGTACAGCGAGAAGTTCGTGGACGCGTTCGATAAGTTTACGGCGTATGCGTACAACAAGGATGTGACCTGCGCGTACCAGAGAAACGGCTACGCGGCGGATTACGGCGTTCTGGCCTTCCGCGAAGGACGCGCGCTCTTCTTCTTGCAGAACATCGGCGCGGCGGATCAGTTCCGCGATATGGAAGACGACTTCGGCATTCTCCCCCTGCCGCTCTACGACGAGAACCAGACCCGTTACTACAACAGCGCGGCATCCTGGTCCGTCTCGCTCTATTCGATCCCGAAGAACGCCTACGGAGAGGACGGGTTCGCGCGCGCCGGCTGGATCACGGAGGCCCTCGCCTATGAGTCGAAGTACTCCCTGACGCCCGCGTACTACGAGCAGACCCTGCAGAACAAGGTCTCCCGCGACGAAGAGAGCGCCAGGATGCTCGACCTGATCTTCGCAACGCGGACGTACGATTTCGGATGGTATTTCGAGATCGGCGGATACAACGAAGGCATCATGAATCTGCTCCGCGCTTACTCCACGGACGTCGCGTCAATGGTGAAGCGCAACGAGAAGATGGCGGCAAAAGTCCTGAAGAAATACAACGAAAAGATCCTCGCGCAGATCGAAAACTGACGGCGCGCGCCGGATCTCCGGCAAACGGAAAGCCCTGTGCATACGGCATGGGGCTTTTTCGATGCGCGGAAAATTCGCTCTTGTATTTTTCGGGTAAATATGGTATAATAATCTGAATATCAATGCAGATTTTTGGAATCCGCGCCTCAGGCGCCATGAGGTTTGTCTATGTCCCATTCTGAGAAACAGCAGCGCATCCGCAATTTC
>JAFPWV010000018.1 GCA_017412675.1 Clostridia bacterium | reverse complement strand
TGAATTCTGAATTATCCGCTTCCTCTCCTCATTCGGCAGGCGCAAAAAAAGCGCGTACCTTTTCCCCGTGATACGCGCTTATGCGGGTTTCTTCAATTCTCTGTCACCTGTCCGGAGGACACCCGCCGGAACGTGACGTGTTCTGCGCGCGCGCCGGGGATCACGTCCGGCTCGCACGAGGTGATGATGATCTGCCGGGCCTCCCCGCCCTCTCCCTGCTCTTCGCCGGACAGCGCGTCGAGAATGTAGCGGCGGCGCTCCTCGTCGAGCTCCGAAAAGACGTCGTCGAGGAGGATGACCGGGTATTCCCCGCCGATCTGCCGCGCGATCTCCGCCTCGCCGAGCTTCATCGAGAGCACCAGGCTCCGCTGCTGGCCCTGCGACGCGAAGGTGCGGGCGTCGGTCCCGTTGAGCGTGAGGATCACGTCGTCCTTGTGCGTGCCCCAGAGGGTCGTGCCCGCCGCGATCTCGCGCTCCCGGTTCTCCATGAGCTTTTGGCAGAGCGCGCTCCCGTCCGCCGCTTGGGACGGATCGGTCAGCAGCGCCGGGACCCCGTCGGAGAGCGCGTGGGAACGGTACTCGAGGCCGGGGACTTCCCTGCCGCCCGTCATGCCCGCGAAATACCGCCCGACGGCCGCCGAGAGGAGGGACACGTATTCCCGCCGGTAGCCCGCGATCCGCGCGCCGTATTCCGCCATCCCCTCGGCATAGACCGTCCACTCTTCGCGGGAGGGGGAATCGCCTTCCGAGGCCCGCCGGATGAGGGCGTTGCGCTCGGCGAGGAGCTTGGCATAGCGGCGCAGACAGGCGAGGTAGTCGCCCGAGATCTGCGAGAGCGCGATGTCGAGGAGGGCGCGGCGCTCGGCAGGTCCGCCCGTCACGACGGAGAGGTTCCCGGGCGTGAAGAGGACCGCGCGGAAGAGGCCGAGCATCTCCGCCGTCGAGGAAAGGGGCGCGCCGTTTTTCGTGAGGCGCTTCTTCCCCGCGAGCGGGAGGACGGCGTCGAGGCGGGTGTCTTCCTCAAAGCCGGTGCGCCGGAACGAAAGGCCGGCATGGGCGAACTCGGCGCCGAAGCGGACCAGCTCGCGTTCCCGGGCCCCGCGGAAGGAGCGTCCCCGCGCGAAATAGTAAATGCCCTCGAGGATGTTGGACTTCCCCTGCGCGTTCATGCCCCAGAGGACGTTGATGCCGGGGGAGAAGGCGGCGGACGCCTCGGCGAGGTTCCGCCAGTTTTGGTAGTGGACAGAACGAACGTACATGGCGAGAATTACGAATTATGAATTCAGAATGAAGAATGAAGAATTACAGAGTGCGGTGTGGGATGCACGTTGTTTGCCTCCCCCTCAGGGGGAGGTGTCACGCGATTTGCATGCAAATCCGCGTGACGGAAGGGGGAATGTCGTAAAAAATTACTCCTCGTTCTCCCCGAGTTCGAGCATCCGGATATCGAGCGGGTCCTCGCCTTCGAGGCCGAGGCCGTCGAGCGGATCGAGGGCATCGTCGTCCTCGATGCCTTCCATCTCTTCGAGATCCATATCCTTCGCCGTCGCGCGGTCCTTGATCTTCTTTTCGATCTCCGCGGCGAGCGCCGGATCGTTTTCCATCGCAATGCGGGCGTTGTCGCGGCCCTGCGCCAGACGCTGCCCGTCATAGTAGAACCACGCGCCGCTCTTTTCGATGATCCCGAGCTCCGCGCCCATCTCGATGAGCTCCGACGCCTTCGAGATGCCCGTGCCGTAAAGAATGTCGAATTCCGCGGTCTTGAACGGCGGCGCGACCTTGTTCTTCACGACCTTGCACTTCGTGCGGTTGCCGTAGACGTCCGCGCCGTTCTTGAGCGATTCGCCCTTGCGGATCTCGATGCGCACGGAGGCGTAGAACTTCAGCGCGCGGCCGCCCGTCGTCGTCTCGGGATTGCCGTACATGACGCCGACCTTCTCGCGCAGCTGGTTGATGAAGATCACGATGCAGTTGGTCTTCGAGATCGTACCGGAGAGCTTGCGCAGCGCCTGCGACATGAGCCGGGCCTGGAGGCCGACGTGGGACGCGCCCATCTCGCCGTCGATTTCCGCCTGCGGCACGAGCGCGGCGACGGAGTCGATGACGATGATGTCGATCGCGCCGGAGCGGACGAGGGCGTCCGTGATCTCGAGGGCCTGCTCGCCGGAATCCGGCTGGGAGACGAGGAGGTTGTCGATGTCCACGCCGAGGTTCTTCGCGTAGACCGGGTCGAGGGCGTGCTCGGCGTCGATGAAGGCCGCGGTGCCGCCGGTGCGCTGGACTTCCGCGATGGCGTGCAGGGTCAGGGTCGTCTTGCCGGAGGATTCGGGGCCGTAGACCTCGACGATGCGTCCTCTGGGCAGACCGCCGACACCGAGGGCGATGTCGAGGGCGATGGAACCGGTCGAGACGACGGAGACGTTCATCTTGGGGCTCTCGCCCATCTTGATGATGGTGCCCTTGCCGAAGCTCTTTTCGAGCTGGCTGATGGCGGTTTCGAGGGCTTTCTTCTTTTCTTCGGGGGAGCGGTCGGGGGTTTCCGCCGCGGTGGGCTTCTTCGAGGCTTTTTTCTCAGCCATGATGGATCATCCTTTCGGTGTTGGATCAGAGGTGAATCGGATCGAAATATTCTGATCTATATTATAATACAAGATAAGCAAAATAGCAAGAGGAATAAAAAATTTAACAAGTATTCTGCGAAGGTTCGGAGAAACGAACAGAAAAAAGGACTCCGAGAAGAACCGCGGCGGCAGTCTGCGGGCGGGGTGCAGAACAAAACGGTCGTGAAGCGAGCCATGATGGACCGCCGCACAACCGTTTTTTCCTTGGGAACCGGAGAACTCCTGCCTCAACGGTTCCCCCTTCGCTGTTCACTCACTCAGCCGCCCCGTTCTTCCTCCAGCTTGACGATCTTGTCGATGATCTTTTCGAGCTGCTTATTGGCCACCTTTTCGAGGGATTTGTTCTTGGAGGCGAAGTCGATGCTGTTGTTCTCGATGCAGGCGCAGAAGGTCGCGTTGAGCAGATACCCGGAGAGGCCGTTCGACCACGCGAGCGCGAAGCCGTTGCCGTAGTGGTCGTGGATGATGTCGATCATCTGCGCCGCCGTGTTGTCGCGGGTGTACTTGACCTTCAGGGAGGATTCGTAGTACGCCGGGAGCACCTGCTTGTACGTCTCGCGGCAGAGCACCTCGATGACTGCGGAGACGAAGGAGAGATCCTCGTAGGGCGTCGCGATCGGGATGAAGCCGAGCTCCGCCGTGTCGTGCGTCGAGGTCACATAGTCCTCCTGGAGATCGTCGAGCATCGGATAGGGCAGGATCGCGATGTCGGTCTCCGTCGAGCGCAGGCTGTCGGATTCGAGCGAGCCGAGCCGCTGATAGCCGATGAAGAGCGAGCGGCCCTCGGTGAAGGTGTCGATGGACGTCTGTTCCGCGCCGCCGAGGACGTTGATCGCCGTCGCGTCGTTGTTCAAAATGGCGTTGAGCTTCTCGGTCAGGATGTAGGACCGCTCGTTGTTCAGGGTCAGGATCGGATAGCCGTTCTCGTCGCGCCCGATGAAGCCCGGGTCGCCGGAGATCAGCCACGGGATCATCGGGCCCCAGAACTGGAACGCGATATGGCCGTACTGGTCGTTCTTGTCCTTGACGCCGTTGCCGTTGAGGTCCTTGTACGCGCCTTCGATGAGCTCGCGGTACTTATCGAAGGTCCAGCCGTGCTCGAGCACGCAGGCATATACGTCGTCCGGATCGCCGTAGAGGTCGGTGTAGAGGTTCTTGTTCATGATGATGCAGTGCGTGCAGCGCATCAGGTCGATGAAGTAGTCGCCCGCGAGCATGAAGCGCATACTCGTCTTGATGGAGATGTCCTCCATGAAGTCCTCATACCACCACGGCTTGCCGAAATCGAAATGCTCCCCGTCGTAGGCGTTGTGGAAGAGGCCGTCCGGGGTGATCGGTGCGAGGCCGTAGATGTCGTTGATGATGAGCTGGTAGGTCGCGTCGCCGGACTGGAGCAGCTTGCGGATGTTCGAGGCGACCTGGTCGTAGGAATAGTTCACCTGCTCGTAGCCGAGCTCGATGTTGAGCCGCTGCATGACGTCGTTGTTGCGCTGCAGCGCCGCGTCGGGAGCGACGTCGCCGGTGACCTCGTCGGGCCCCTGGATCAGGTAGTTCGAGGACTGCACGCCGACCGTCGCGGAGTTGGCGGAGGTGTGGATCATGAAGGTGCGGCCGTCAAAGTCGACGCCCTCGAAGGGATCGGGTTCTTCGGTCTCCTCTGCGGCGGCGGGGTTCGCATCCCCGGCGTTGGGCTGGGCGGCATGGTGTTCCGCTTCTTCCTCCTGATCCGCGGCACAGCCGGAGAGGGCGGAAAGAAGAAGGGCGAGCACGAGCGCGAGGGAAAGGATTCGCTTCGTTTTCATGGGAATCACCTCATGGATCAGGGATGATGTCAATAGTATAGCACAGATTTTTGAGAAACGCAAGCGTTTTTTCGCATCCGGCGGAACAGGTGGGAGAGGTCAGCCGTTTGCACATTTTCCGGGCGAATTGCAAGCGGTTTTTCACAAAATCGGAGCGAATTTTAAGCGGTTTCGCACATTTTCCGGAAAAGAGGGGGTTCCGGAGGCAGAAACGCCGCCGCTGCACATAGTCTATTCCGCCGGGAATCTCTCAGAACCGGAGAACGTAGCAGAGAATTGGTGACAATGTCATACACAGCGTGTCCATTATTGTCCCCGGTTTCCATCGTGCTCACCAATTTTGGAAAGATTGCCACGTCGCGATTCTTGGGAATCGCTCCTCGCAATGACAAGCTGAAGTTGGGTAGTGCAGACAACCAACACCAATTCTGCTTTTGCGACAGGGCTATCAAAACCGTTTTGTTTTTTGTGCGAAATCAATATCACGCCCCTCCCCGAAAGTTTAATCAGTCAATAAACGGACAGGGCTTGCATTGCCGGGCGAATTGTGCTATACTATAGCCAATCGTGGGAGAAAGGGGCGATGGAGGATGAAACAGCGCGTACCGCGGACCGCCATTGCCTGCGGCGCGTGGATCGCGGGTATGCAGCTTTTCGTGTATTACGGCACCCGCGCCCTGCCCCCCGTGCGTCCGCCGATGGACTGGAGCCTGCCGCTCGATGAGGCGATCCCCCTGATCCCCGCCTGGATCACCGTCTATTTCCTCGCCTACGTCACATGGGTCACGGGCTTCTGGCGGATCCTCTGCCTCGGGCGGACGCGGGCGATCCGGGTCTCGTTTGCGTACGGGGCCGCGCTCCTCGTCTGCGGGCTCTGCTTCGTGTTCCTCCCCTGTACCATGGAGAGACCGGCGGTCGCGGGAGAGGGCCTCTTCCCATCTCTCGTGCGGCTGCTCTACCAAATCGACGCGCCGAGCAACCTCCTGCCGTCGATCCACGTCCTGGCGAGCTATTTCTGCTGGCGCGGGATGGCGGGATGCCGGGAGGTCCCCCGTGCACAGCGCCTCTTTTATCTCGTGTTCTTTGTCCTCGTGTGCCTGAGCATCCTGTTCGTCAAGCAGCATGTGCTCGTCGACATCCCCGCCGCCGTCGTGCTGGCAGAGGGAACGTTCTGGCTCGCGCGGGCAGTCGGACCGGAACGGTTTTTCCGGGAAAAACAACAACCACAACTTCGGAGGTGACAACATGGACTGGACGCTCAGACCGTTCAACGCGGTATTCTTCGGCACGGCGGCGGTGTTTCTCATCCTGCTCGTCGTATCGAGCCTGCTTCTGCGGGGAAAGAGCGAGAAGACGAGAAAGACCGTCCTCGTCGCGGCGTGCATCGTCACGTTTGTCGGATTTTTTGTCTATAAATACGCCCTCTCCCTCGACGCGGAATACGACCGGCTCGTGGCGGACATGGACGGCTTCAACTGGTGGGGCGAGCTGCCCCTGCACCTGTGCAACGTGAACATGATCCTCATCCCGATCGCGGTCCTGACCGACTGCAAGCCGCTCAAGGGCTTCTGCTTCTTCGTCGGGCCGATGTGCGCGGCGATGGCGCTGACGATGCCGACGGCGGGCTTCGACCGGTATTCGATCCTTCTGCCGCGGATGCTCGGGTATTACGGCACGCACTTCATGGTCTTCGTCGAGGCGATCGCGCTCGTGACCTACGGGCTTTTTTCGCCCCGGTTCCGCGATCTTCCCCCGACGCTCGCGGCGATCTTCCTCATCACGTTCGCCGTTTTCCTCATCGATTTTGCGATGCGGCAGACGGGGCTGTATGCCCGCGCGAACTACTTCTTTGCGATGGAGACGGAGGGCAATCCCCTGCTCGGGATCTTTCACCGGTGGATCCCGTACCCGTTCCTCTATCTGCTGCCATGCCTGGCGATCCTCGCCGCGTATATGGGCGTCCTCATGGGGGCGTTTGCGCTCGGCAGGCGGATCCGGGACCATGCCCGGGAAAAGAAAAAAGCCGGGCGGTGAAGAACATAACCCGAAAGAACGGGGCCGCTGCATCCTCTCCGGAACACGGAGGCTTGCGGCAGCTCCGTCTGTTTTTTTCCGCAAACCGCTTGACAATCCCCCGGGAATCGTGTATAATAACAACCGTTGCATAACAAGCGTTATAAAGGAGGGGTTTATCCATGCCGCCGAAAACGAGGATCACCCGGGACATGATCGTGGACGCAGCCGTTGCCGTGGCGCGGCAGAGCGGGTACGAGAGCATCAACGCGAGAACGGTCTCCCGGGCGCTGCACTGCTCCACGCAGCCGGTGATGTATCACTTTGCGACGATCGACAGCCTGAAGCGGGCCGCCTTCGCGCGCACGGATCAGCTGCACGGGGAATACATGATGGATCTTCCGCCGGGGAAGGACCCGGTGCTCGGGATCGGCCTCAACTACATCCGCTTCGCCGTGGAGGAGCCGCAGCTGTTCCGCTTCCTCTTCCAGTCGGGGTATGCGGAGGAGGGGAGCCTTCCGGAAATGATCGATTCCGAGGAGCTGGTCCCCGTCCTCGCCGTGATGCAGGAGGGGTCCGGGCTGGACCGCGAGGGGACCCGCGACGTGTTTCTGACCGTTGCGCTGTTCGCCCACGGCTATGCCAGCATCATGGCCAACAACGCGCTTGCGTTTGATGAAAAACAGATCGCCGAGCACCTCGAGCGCTGCTGGAAGGGCGCGGTGCTGGCGGTCACGCAAAAGGGGCTTGAACATGAAAAAACTGTATGAAAAAAGCGAGATCACCGCGGCGATCCTCTGGATCGTGGTCTACGCCGCGGGCATGGGGACACTCCAGAATCTGTTCGGACTCGATTCGCCGTGGCACATGCTGGGGCTCTTCGTGATCTCCGCGGCGATGTTTTGGTTCGTGGCAGGGAACGGTCTTTTGGAGAAATACGGGCTCACCGGATGGGCGAAAAACAGCCGCGCCATGCGGTGGTTCCTCCCACTGTGGCTCTTCTCCTGCATGAACCTCTTCAGCGGCTTCTTGCCGGATTACCCGGTGCCGGGGCTGATCTATGCGGCGATCTCCATGGCGCTGGTCGGATTTGCGGAGGAGCTGCTCTTCCGGGGCTTTTTGTTCAAGGCGATCCTGAAGGACGGCAGCGTGAAGACGGCCGTCATCGTCTCCTCCGTCACCTTCGGGCTCGGACACATCTTGAATCTGTTTACCGGCCAGAATCTGACCGAGACGCTCACGCAGGTGGTCTTCGCCGTTGCCGTCGGCTTTGTCTTTACGTTCGTTTTTTACAAGAGCGGGAGCCTTCTGCCCGGCATTCTGGCGCACAGCTTCATCGACGTGTCCTCCGTCTTCGCGTCCGACGAAGGGTCTGTGCTCCTGAACGTGATCCTGCACGTCGCGGTCCTTGCCGTGAGCGCGGCATACTGCATCTATCTGGCGAAGCGCGTCGAGACCCCGGCCGTCAACCGGGTCGAGGCGCAAACGGGGGAAACGCCCTCTCAGGACCAGTAAAACATATACTTTTCGAGCGCGTCCATGAGCGCGCGGATGTTTTCGAGCGGCGTCCCGGCGTACCAGCCGAAGATCAGCATGAGCCCGCCCGCCGGGGAGGCCAGCTTCGTCACCTCCTCGCGGATCAGGGCCTCGACGTCCGCGGGCGTGCCGAACACCGTGACCTTCTGCCGGTCGATGTCGAGCTCGAGCGCGTATTTCCCGAAGAAATTCTCCCGGATCCAGTCGATGCCGTTGACGAGGTCCTGGATGTTGAGGACGTCCACGCCGCCGTCGATCAGGTCCCCGGCGAGGGTGCGCACGTCGCCGTCGGAGTGCATGTGGATGATCGAACCCGCCGCGCGCGCAGGCTTCATGAGGCGGCGGTAGGAGGGCTTGATGAAGCGCCGGAAGAGGTCGGGCGAGATCATCGGGCCGATCTGCATCCCGAGGTCCTCCGGAAAGCTGATCATGTCGTAGCCGCACGCCGCGTAGAAATCCGCGAAGGCCGCGTTGTAGTCCTCGAGGCGTCGGACGAGGGAGAGGAGGTCTTCATCCCCGTCCGTGAGGCCCATGAGGACGTTTTCGTAGCCGCAGAGGTCCGTGAGGCGGAGGAAGGTGTGCCCGTGCGGGAGCCCGGCGACGGTGAAGTGCCCGGCAGCTTTGGCCTCGGCGACCCGGCGGCGCGTCCCTTCGACATCGAACGACGGCAGGGCGGGAAAGCGGTAGTCCCGGATCTTCGAGAAGTCCGCGAGCGGGTGCTTCTGGATGACGCCGCGGATGCCGTCGATCGCGCCCTTCCACTCGACGCCGAACTCGTCGTAATAGACATGGTCCTCGTCGACCGGCTGGCCCTCCTTCGGGACGAGGTCCCAGCGCATCCGGCCCTTGCCCGCGATGACGGGGTGGGATTCGAGGAGCTCCTCGACGGCGTGCGGGTCGTAATGCGAATAGACGGAGTCGTTCACGTGGAACGCGACGGGGATGAAATCGGGGTGCTCGAAGCGGATCACGCGGAGCATGTTTTCTCTGGGTGTCATGGGCGCCTCCTTATGGGAACCGGTCGGGTGGGGTGCGGTCGGATCCATTATAGCACGCCGCGCAGAAGAGCGCAAGGCCGGACGCGGGCTTTTTTGGTTCGCTCCTTAAAAAACACAAGACCAAACGAAAAAAACGTTCGTGTTTCTCCGATTTCAAAGGGCAACACGAACGTCTTTTAGAAAATTTCTCTTGCTTTTTTCGCACGGGTGCGGTATAATGGAGTCAGATCGCAAGGAAATATCGGAAAATCGGAGTGCCGAGGAGGAGTTGTTTTGGAAAGGATTTCGATAAGATCGCTTACCGTTCGTTTCGGGGATCTGACGGCGCTGGACCGGTTGAATCTGGAAATCGAACCGGGCATCTTTGGTCTGCTCGGACGCAACGGTGCGGGAAAGACGACCTTGATGCGCGTCCTGACGACGATTTACAAGCCGACGTCCGGATCGGTTTTCATGAACGGGATCGAGGTGTGCGAGAAAAACAAGCGGATCATCAAAGGGAAGGTGGGCTATCTCCCGCAGGAATGCGGGTTTTATCCGAACCTTACCGTCGCGGAATTTTTGCAGTACATCTCCATGCTTCAGGAAATGCCGCAAAAGGCGGCGAAGGAACGGATCGATTTTCTGCTGGAGGAATTCCATCTGGCGGAAAAGCGCAGCGCGAAAGTCGGAACGCTCTCCGGCGGGATGAAGCGCAGACTCGGCCTCGCGCAGGCCATGATCCATGAACCCGAATGCCTGATCGTTGACGAACCCACCGCCGGGCTCGACCCGGACGAACGCGTGCGCATCCGGAATTTTCTCGCGGAGTACGGAAACCGGAAGACGGTCCTGTTTTCCACGCACATCATCGAGGACGTGTCCGCCGTCGCCTCGCAGATCGGGATCCTCCAGAGGGGAAAACTGATCTACAACGGAAGCGTCAGGCAGATCCTGTCCGAGATCGACGGAAAAGTCTATGAAGCGAGCCTGAAGGACGAGGCGTCTGCGGCCGCTCTGCGCGAGGGCACGGTCATCCTGTCGGAAATCAGAAAGGGAGACGAGCTCCAAATCCGCTTTTATGCCGATCGGCCCGTTCCGGTGCCGGACGCGGTCTGCGTGTCGGCGACGATGGAAGACGCTTTCCTCCTTTTGGAGCATCAGAAGCCGGAGGGGGAGGGACTGTCGTGACGCTTTTGTGCAGGATGATCGCGTTTCATTTCCGGGACACGCTGAAAAGACCGCTTTTGTGGCTGGGCGTAATCGTCGTATTTGCGGTGACTGTTTTACAGTTTCCCGATTATCTGTTCACCGATTTTCCGTATCTGACAGAGGCGGAGTATAACAGAGAGATCGAAGCGCGGCTCGAAAGGTCGGGAAAGAAGAACATGGCGGGGGAACTGGGGGTCCCCGTTTCCGAAGAGGAGGCTTACGAGAATGCGGTGCGCGCTTACTGTGCTTATGTCGCCTTGAATTTCCCTCTGGACGGGGAAAAAGCTACGGAGACGATCCTCTCTTCCCGTCTGTCTTACGACGATGAGGATTGGAGCGCGCTCAACGCGTATATCCTCTCGGAACTGCCCCCGGAAAAAAGGGAGTATGTTATCCCCCTGAACGCGGAAACCATGGTCAATTTCGGCGGATCGTACACGTATGGGACCTATCGGGAATACCGGGATTATGTGGACGGCTTGCTGAAAGAGGAAAACTACACCGATTTCATGGGCAGAAGACTCGCGGATATCGGCGGCACGATCCTCATGATGTATAGCTTCGTTGTTTTCATCCCGCTTTTCTCCGCCGAGGCGGGAAACGATCTTTTTGAGGTTTTGCGGACCAAGAAAATCAGGCCGTCCGTCATGATCGTGGGGCGTTATCTCGGATTCAGCGGGGCGGTGATCTTCTACGGCCTGCTTTCGACCGCCGCCGTTGACGCGCTGACCGTATATCATTGCGTGACCCTCGGTCTGCCCTTTTCCGTGCTGGATCTGTTCCGGTATTATTTTGCGTGGGTGGTGCCGTCCATTTTGACCGTCGGCGCCGTCATCGGCCTGTTTACCATGGTTTTCAAGACGGCGCTTCCGGTGATTCCGCTCCTGCTCTTCTGGACGCTGGCGGGCTCCCGTCCCATCCGGAACGGCAAGGGGCAAATCATCATGCGGCAGCAGTTCTGGAATGTGACCGTGCGGATTTCGAATTTTCGGGACATCTTTTTCACGGTATTGCCGGAGAGCTTTTATACGGACGTCATGATCCACAAGGCCTTTCAGCTTTGCCTGATCCTGATATGCCTTGCCGCCGCCGTCGTCCTGTATGACAAGAAAATCAGAACGGGGGAATCCTGATGAAACAAAGAACGCTGATGGGCTTTCAGGGAAAGCTCCTTCTGTCTTCAAAAATCAAGTTGAGCATTTCGCTTCTCTCCGCCGTCCTGATCCCCGTGTTTTTCCGATCGACCAGTCTCTATCAGGCGGAATACACGATCGACCGCTTTATTGCCGTCCCCGTGATCGTAGTCTTCGCCGAGATCTTTGCACTGGAACAAACGAATCACATCGTCGAAACGATCTATATCACGAAGATGCGGAAAAATGCGCTCTATCTCGCGCGCTTCTTGATTGCGACCGGGCTGATGATGGGGGCCGCCGTGCTCGGGCTGCTGGAAGCCGTTCTTTTGGACCCGAACATGATCCGCGGAGAGGGCGGCAGTATCGGCGCGCTGCTGCCCGCGCTTTACGCGTGGTTCTCTACCATATTCTTCTTCGGGGCGTTCGCCATGACCATGACCGCGCTCACGGGGAAATACGCCGTCGGAGCCGCCGTGCCGATCCTCTTCTATGTCGTTCTCTATTTCGTGGACTATTTCCTGACAAACCGCATCACCAGCCTGTTCATTTATCGGTCGCAGCCGATCTGGCCGTGGAGCAAGCTGTTCTATCTTGGGATAGGATTCGTATTGTTTGCGCTCTGTATCCTGAAGGCGGGCGATTTCCTGCGGTGCGAGAGAGCGTGAGACAGTCTCCGGGTTTCCGGCGATCAACCTCCCCTCCGTCCGGACCGCGTCCGAACCGCCGACACGCCGACGGCGCGGCGCTCTACGCCGTTCGATGAAAAGTGCGCATCAAATCTCCTGAAAAGTGCGCAATGCCGCCGGGCCGGCGTTTTCGTGCCGGGGAACCTCTTGCTTTTTCGCCGGGCGCATGGTATAATGAGGCCGGATGAAAACTGGGAAAGGAATCGAATCCATGAAACGCCTCACCACGCTCCTGCTCTGCCTCCTTCTGCTGCTGCCGGTTTTGACCGCGTGCTCCGAGAAAGCCCCCGAAGAGGATCCCGCCGCGGTTCCCCAGCCCGCCCCGACGGCTGACATCGAGGAAGCGCCCGCCGAGGAGGAGGAACCGGATCCCCTCGAGCTGCTCCCCGAAGCGGATTTCGGCGGCGCGCGCTACCACATCCTCGGCGACGTCAACTCCAACTGGTGGATCATCTCCCTCAACAGCGAGGAGATCGTCGGCGAGATCATCAACGACACCGTCTTCGAGCGCAACGCCTTCGTGGAGGAGCGCTACAACGTGGACGTCACCTCCGAGGAGACGACCGCGGCGACCGGGCTGATCGGCAGGTCCGTCAAGGCCGGCGGGGATGACTATTCCGTCGTCTGGGAGCGGATCAACGCCCTGATCCCGACCGCGCAGTCCGGGCAGCTCAAGAACCTCTACCGCGTCGAGGCCTTCGACTTCGAGGCGCCGTGGTGGGACGGGGACTCCGTGCGCGCCCTGACGATCAACGATAAGCTCTTCTTCGCCTGCAACGACATCAACGTGCACACAATCGAGGGGTGCAGCGCGATGTACTTCTCGAAGACCGTGCTCGGCGACCGCCAGCTCGAAAACCCCTACGAGATCGTGCGGGAATACCGCTGGACGCTGGACCGGATGGGCGAGATGATGCGGGCCGCGGCGGCTGACACCAACGGCGACGGCGTGCGCAATCAGGGCGACAGCTACGGCCTCGTCACCGGCATCGGGCAGTATCTCTCCCTCATCAACGGCGCGGGAGAGCGGCTCGTGATCCTCGAGCACACGGACGCGGGCGACACCTTTACGCTCAACGTGGCGGCGGAGCCGGTCGTCGCCGTGACGGAGAAGGTCTCCTCCCTGCTCAACGACAAGAGCCTGACCGTCATCGTCAACGACGACAACTGGGGCTACAACGCGTTCTATACGGACATGAGCCTCTTCTACATCATGCAGCTCGGCTCGGTGGTGGGCCTGCGCAACAACATGGAGAACGACTTCGGCATCATCCCGTTCCCGATGAAGAACGAGGAGCAGAGGTACTACACCACGTCGATGGAGGCCACGGCGCAGGCGATGTGCATCCCGGTGAGCGCGGCGGACCTCGAAATGATCGGAACGGTCACGGAGGCGATGGCGGTTTATTCGGACCGGTATCTGATCGACGCGTACTATGAGACGACCCTCAAGGGTAAGATCGCGCGGGACCGGGACACCACCGAGATGCTCGACATCCTGACGGGCACGCGGACCTTCGACTATTCGACGTGCTACGGCTCGTGGAACGTGTATTCGAGTTTCCTGAGCCACATCCAGGCGCACGGCGGCGAGGATCTCGCGTCCTTCGCGGCGAAGCAGGAGAAGCTGTTTGCGAAGCAGGTCTCGAAGACGATCGATGCGTACGCGGCAATCGGGGACTGAATTTTGGCAAAACGGAAACGCCTGTGACGCGGGAATCTCTCCGGACCGGAAAACGGCGGCAGAGCATCGGTGAACGTGTCATTTGCGGCAAATCTGTCCTTGTCCCCGTCAACCGTGCGGCGAAAAAGAACCCCTCAGGCCAATGCAAAGGCCCGAGGGGTATTTTCATGATCCGCCGCGCGCAAAAACCACCACGCGCTGCTCGGCAAGGATTCTCTCCGTCCAGCATTCGACCTTTGTTGCCTGCCTGGGGTAGTTCTGACAGCATCCCGCGACAAAGTCCTTTCCCGTGCTGAACAGCTTTTCCTTTTTGAAGTCCGCCGCTTCGTAGGGAAGACCCATCCACGAGCGTGTTTGGCCGATGGCGTACGACTGCGCGTTGTTCCATACCCATTCCGGCGTCGGCCACAGCCTCACGGCGTCTTTCGCGTCGATCGCGTCGTAGAATCCCTGATCCGGGCCGCCCTGTCCGTGATGTCCCATCTGGATGCAGTCGGATCTCAATTCATCGGCCGACCGGTATTCGAGCAGCCGTTTCCCTTCGTCTTCCGCGCAGTCGCCGAGGAAAAGCACGCTGTGCTCCCCCCAGACCATCCGGATGATGACGGACGTGCTGTTGATGTACCGCGCGCCGCTCCACCACGTCATGAGGATGTGGAAATCGACGCCGTCGACGCCGATCGTCAGCCCCTTCCCGACCGCTTCCTCGTTGATCACCGCGCCGTTGATCAGGTTGTAGTATCCGTCCGGCGCGCGCCATTGCTCTTCCGGGATGTCCGCTCCGACGATGCCGGAGAAGCCGACCGTTTCGTAATAGTGGTCAAAGCCCTTGACCAGGATGTCGAAATTGGTTTTCTCGAAGTCGCCGTCCCCCGCTTTGCTTGTCCATTCGGTACCGTAATCGGGGAAGTCGAAATAGATGTTGTTGATCCTGTAATTGTCCGACTCCTTATACCGTCTCAGCATCTTGGCGAGTTCGTAGTAGTGGTCGTTGTGCATGTGCGTGAGGAACCATGCTTCCACCTCGAAGAAGTCCTTCTGTCCGAGGCCGAGGATGGCTCTGATCGCGCTTGGCAGATAGGACGGCGAATCTCTTCCGAGCCCGTCTGTTCCGCCGTCGATCACGATCACCTTTTTGTTCGGCGTCACGATGACGTAGGACATCATCAGACTCTGGTTCTCCGGCGCGAGCTGATACAGCTCGACCGTTCCGCCGTCTTCCAGTGCGGGCGGATCGGGTTCAGCGGCTTCCGTTTCGGTCTCCGGCGCGGGCACGTCTGCCGGAGAGGGGGTGTCTTCCAAAGCGGCGGTCGTCTCCGGGGCAGGCGGGGCTTCGGCGTTCTCCGATCCCGTCCGCTCACCGGCGGGTCCGGCATCGCACGCGAGGAGCGTGACGGCGGTCAGGGTACACAGGAAAAGGAGCAGGATGCGTTGCGCGTTCTTTCTCATACGAGCCTCCCCGGCGTTATCACAGCATGTTTTTCCGGCGGCGTCCGGCCGTTCTTATCCCGTGAGGTTTGTCAAGCCCGCCGGGAACGATTTGTTCGCTCTTCTTCACTCCCCGAACCACGCCTCGACGATCCCGAGGTATTGCCGGAAATACGCGGGGCGTTCCTCGGCCCAGCGCAGCATCGCGTCGGCGTTCTCCCGCCAGCGGTCCGCGGTGAGCCCGGCGTCGATCGTGCCCTTCCACTGCTTGATGTGCTGCGGGATCTCCGCCTCGATCTGACCGGCACAGTCCTCCATGATCGCCTTGAGCCCCGCGACGCTCTCGTCGGTGCAGAGCGATTCGGCGTATGCGAGGAAGCGCGCGCGGAAGCCGTCGTTGTGGAGGCACAGCGCGAGCAGGCCCTGCAGGTGGAGGGAATCCGGGTAGTTGCCGTCGTAGGCGTACGCGCCGTTCTTGTAATTGCCGAGCGTGAAGGAGAGGTTGTCCGTGTCCGCCTGCGTGTAGATCTCCGGCAACACGAGGCACTCGTACCGCCCGAAGGAGAAGTCGAGGTCGCGGGTCGCAAACCGCCAGCGGCCGTCGGCGTAGGGATTGCCGTCCTCCGGCTCGCCCGTGTACCGCCACACGCGGATGTTGTTGTGCGGCCAGTCGGTGTTGCAGACGTAGAGGCAGAGCGCCGCGTATTCGAGGAAGTTCTCCGTGTCAAGCTCTCGGGAGAGGGCCTCGTATGCCGCGTCGAGGGCTGCCTTGTCCCCGCCGAGCGCGGAGAGGGCGGACTGGCACATCGCCTCGTACGCGTCGAGCTCCTCCTCGGGGCCCTCGTCGACCGCGTAGTAGAACCACACGTCGTCGAAACGGCAGCTGCCGCCGTCCGCGTGCTTCGCGCAGTGCCGCGTCGTGTCGAGCTCGGACTTGATGACGGTGATCTTCTCCTCGTCGAGGCCGTAGACGGCTTCGAGGTAGTCGCCGTTGATGTCCTCCTTCATGTCGAGGATGCCGTCGTATTCCCCGTTGAGGTAGACGGTGACGAAGCGGGAGGTCTGCACGGCGATCTTGTCGGAGTGCGCGGCGAAAAAGGCGTTGGCGGCGGCGTCGCGGGTCAGGGTCATGTCGCGCGGATCCGCGGCGGTCGCCTGCATCGAATCGTTGCCGCCGTTGCGCAGGATGAGGCGGTCGTATTTGACGAGCTCCTCACCCGCGTCCGGCCCGGCCATCACGGTGCGTCCGGCGAAGAACGGGTAGGCGAAGCTCCCCTTGCCGTCGAATTTTTCGATGTCGTAGAAGCCCTCCCGGCGCGCGATGAGGCGGAAGGACTTCTGCTCGAGGACGCGGGACGAGCCGCCGAAGACGCGGATCCCGGCATCCTGCGAGACGACGCGCTCCCCGGTCGGGAGGAAGATCTCGACGTGACAGGGCCGCTCCCACGCTCTGCCGGATTCCCGCGGATGGTCGAGGATCCCGGTGGACCCGCGGAGGTTCTTCTTCTCCGTCACGAGGGAGATCACCGGGGTCGTGAAGCGGCCGTCGTCGGCGCGGAGATAGGTCTCGGTGACGATCGGGCCGATGCGGTTGCCGTCCGCGTCGAAGAGGGAGGCGCGGATGACGGTTGCGGCGTTCGACGATTTCGCCACCTCGATCTCGTCGAGGAAGATCTTCGAGCTCTTCTCCGGCTCGGAGCAGTCCGTGGTGTAGGTGATCCGGGAACCGCGCGGCGCGCCTGCCGGGACGGTGATCTTCAGCTTCTTCGAGGAGGCATAGAACCCGCCCGGGATCGAGAACTGGGGCAGGAGCGCGCCGTCCGCCTCCGCGGGGATCTCATCGGGCGCGTCGGTCTCGGGCGCCTCCGTTTCCGCGGGCTGCGCGGCGGCGGGCTTTTGTGCGTTCGGATCGGCTTCGATGGGCTTTCCCCGGCGGCATCCCGTGACGCTGCCGCAGAGGATCAGGAGCGCGAGGAGGAGGGAGACGGGGGTTTTCATGGCCTTCACCCCTCCCGCACGAACACCGCGGAATACGCCGGGATGCGGAAGGACTCCGCCGACGTGACCGCGCCCGTGAGGATGTCCCAGATCTCATGCGGCTTCCCGGCGGAGAGGGTGACGGCACATTCCTCGGGGCTGTTGTTGACGAGGTACCAGAGGCGCGCGCCGTCCTTCTCGTAGGGCGAGACGAGGATCACGCCGGGCCGGTCCGCGGTGAAGACAAGACCGGAGCCGAAGGCTCGGCAAAGGACCGACGCGCAGTCGTCCGTCAGAGGCGCGGTGACCGAGGAGGGCTTTGCCGCCGTCCAGAGAACGGTCCCGCCCGCCGTCCGGAATGCATCGAGCTTTTCGCAGACGTCCGGGTCGAGGAAGCGGACCGCGGGCATCACGAGCGCGGAGAGGGCCAGGCCGTTTGCCGAGAGGGCGCCGTCCCGGATCCCGGCCTCCCGCACCCAGTCGCCGTCGACGAGGGTGTAGTCGAGGCCCGCCGCGCCGAGGGAGCGGTTCAGGTCTGAGAGCGTCTTCTCCGCCAGCCGGATGGCCTCGGGCAGGCGCGCGCCGCTGTTGACGCCCACCGTGTCGGGATAATAATAGCCCTGCGCCGTCTCCGTCGGACAGTACACGCCGATCTTCCCGATCCAGCGCGCCCCGCGGAGCACGTACGCCGCCCGGCCGAACATCGCGGCATAGAGGGGAAACTCCCCGCCGAGGCGTTCGGGCGCGAGGTAGGAGTTGATGTGGTTGATCCCGGCGCGGAAGAGGAGGGCCATCATCCCGCGCTGCTCCTCGAAGGTGAAGTCGCCCTCGTGCGTCTGTCCGGCGAGGGGGCAGATCTCGACCATCACGCGCTCCACTCTCCCCGTCATCCGGGCCGCACCGCCGACATAACGCGCCGCCATGGCAAAGTCCGCCGGGGAGGTCCAGTAGGAGAGGGCGCTCCCCGTGAGCATATCGACGCCCGGCCGGCGGAAGGATTTGAGCTGTTTCAGAAGGTCCCCGTAGAGCGGGATGTGCATCGAGAGGCTCTCCTCGAGGAGGCAATGGCCGGAGAAGGCGATCCCGTGCGCGTCGCACCAGCGGCCGATCTGCTCGAAGAACGCGCGGTTCACCATCTCGCCGACGGTCTGCCAGAAGCGGTGCTTGCCGGGCTCGAACCGCTCCTCCCGCGAGAACAGGACGGGCAGATCCTCCGAAAGCTCCCGGCCGTGCATCTCACGAAAGACCGCCGGAAGGTCCTCGGCCCACGGCAGGAAGGCGTAGGGCATCGGGACACCGCAGTTGACGTAGCCCGCCATGAGGCTCGGCTCGTCGGTGAAGACGGCCTCGAAGCGGGAGAATTCCGCCGTCTTCTCGAAATACCGGTCGTAAGTGCAGCGGATGAACGCCTCGACTGCCTTTTGATCCATGAGATTCGGGTAGTGCCGGGGGCCCCAGCCGCATTTCTGCGCGTGCGAGCCCTCAAAGACCGGGCGGACAACGAAAACGCGGTCGGCCCCGTGCGCGGCGTTCGCATCGAAGGGAACGGGCGTCCCGTCGTCCCGGCAGGCGAAGATGATTTTCTCGAAGGTGTCGGGCCGCGCCCAGTCCTGCCCGTCTGTATGGATCTCGGTGAAGCCCCGGGCCTCGTATTCCGGATGGCCGAGCAGGGTGAGCCCGTCCGCCGATGCGCTGGGGTAGCCCTTCTCGTCGTAGAGCCAGACGCCCATGCCGCCCTCACCTGCCGCCCGGACAGCGTCGTCGAGCGCGTGAAAATCCGCGTCCGCGGCGAGGTAGACGGCGGGATCGTCCGCGGACGTGTGCCACGGCGCATTGGTGACGACGCCGCCGAAGCCCGCCCTGCGCAGCGCATCGAGCTTGGCGGGAGCGCCGCCCTCGGCCAGATCGTGCCGCAGCATATACGGCCGGTCTTCGTTCAGGGGATGCAGAAAACGGTTTTTGTCCATGATGGCCTCCTTGTGCGCGCAGAGCGATGCGCGTCTCTTTGGTTCGGACATTCGTCCGGCGGGCGGGGGTGGGGCCCGTTCCTCGGTTTGTTTGGGATCAGTATAGCATAAAGGCGGCGCAAAAGCAAGAACCGCGCGCGATCTTGCATGGTTTCCTGCATGGTTTCCTGCATGGCGGGCGGATGGGGACGGGGAAAGGAAACGAATAACGAAGAGTGAAAAGTGAATAACGGCAGAAGCGATGGAACGGATCGAAAAAACAAACGGTCGTGAAGCGAGCCGTGATGGAGCGCCGCACAACCGGTCATCCTTGTTCGTTCCCGCGAACCCCGCCCACAAAACAACGCCCCGATGCGGATCGCTCCGTACCGGGGGAGGTTGATTTTTCGGATTTCGGGCGCGGTCTCTTGGGGAATTGCCGCTCAGATCTTCTCGAGGATCATCTTCGCGCAGTCGATCTGGTTGGGGATGACGCCGTTCTTGTCCTTGACGCGCCAGATGTCGGGGGTGATCTCGTCGACGACGTAGACCTTGCCGTCCTCGTCGTAGCCGATCTCGATCTTGAAATCGATCAGCTGCAGATCCATGGCGGCGAGCTCCCGCTTCAGGACTTCGCCCACCTGCTCCACGAGACGCAGGCCTTCGTCGTACATGCCGGGCTTCAGCATCCCCTTCATCAGGCAGAGGCGCTCGGTGATCAGGGGATCGCCCTGCTCGTCGTCCTTCAGGGTGACTTCCTTATACGGCGGGTCGAACGGGATGCCCTCCGGCAGGGTGAACCGGCGGCACATGCTGCCCGCGGTGAAGTAACGCAGCACGAACTCGAGCTTCGGCACCGTGAGCTTTTTCACCTGCATGAGGCAGTTGTCGATGTCGGCGCCGAGATAATGCGTGGGGATGCCGTTTTTCGCCATGATCTCAAAGAAATACTTCGAGATGCGGAGCCCGATCTTGCCCTTGCCCTCCACGCTGCCGCCGACGGTGTTGTAGCCGGGGTCGAACATGCCGTTTTCGCCGGTTGCGGTGTCCTTGAACAGAAGGTTCACGGCTCCGGTTTCTTCATCGAGCAGGACGGTCTTGGTTTTGCCGTCGTATAAAGTCTTCATGAGGAGAATTCCTTTCTATACAGGATGGAAATATTATATCACTTTTCTCTGGAAAATGCAATCACTTTCCGTGAAACGAAACAGAAAAGAGTGCTCGCTTTCGGCCGCTCTTTGCGGACAAATCGCACAAAAACCCAGCGGTCAGCCGGGTCTTCCTGTCGCGCGGGCTCACCGCCCACAAGCCCGCGAAGACCGGGCGGTGCCCGGAGACACATGGCGGGCTCACCGCCCACAAGCCCGCGAAGAGCGGGTTTGATCGATTATCCAGTTTGCGCGCTGACGCTTGCGGATTAGGAATCGACCAAGTCGATCGTTTTTTTCGCCTGCGCGGCTGGCGCACAATGAGGACTCGGTTTCAACGAGTTGAAACCGGGCGGCCCTCTTGTGAATCACCCCGGCCCAAGGCCT
>JAFPWV010000171.1 GCA_017412675.1 Clostridia bacterium | reverse complement strand
CTTGAGCAAAGGTGCAAGAGAATCCGTGGTACGCACGTTGGAGGGGTGGAGTCCAGAGGCGGGGAACGCGCCTTTGGGGCGGGGTGATTGACAAGAGGGCCCGACCCGAGGGTCCTCTTGTCCGCCAGCCGCGCAGGCGAAAAAAGCAATCGGCCTCGCCGATATACAATCCGCAAGCGTCAGCGCGCAAGCTGGATAATCGATCCAACCCGCTCCTCGCGGGCTTGCCAACGGTGAGCCCGCCATGTGTCGCCGGGCCCCGCCCGGTCTTCGCGGACTTGCCAACGGTGAGCCCGCCGTATGTCCCCGGACACCGCCCGTCGCAGACAGGATGAAAGGACAACATCCTTTCTCCGCGCACCTTCGGCGCGCTCTTTTATCTCCTCCCCGACATCCGCCGGATGCGCTTCTCCCGCAGAGCCGCCTTGATGAAGACATACAGGATCGACAGCACCACGATCGCGGCGATGGTCCCCTTGAAGAACCGGCTCGCCGTGAATTCCGTCACGCGGTCGAGGAAATACAGGAATTCGCTGCGCGTCACGCTCGCCGTCGTCACGAGCGGCACCGCGCCGATGATCTCCCCCTCGTAGAGGACCGTCACCGATCCGGCCTCCGCCCCCGCTTCGATAGGCGCGCTCATCGCGTCGGCGATCGTGTTGTACGAATACTTCACCGTCTCCGCGAGGTCCGCCGCCGTCGGGAGGTAGACGTAGAGCGCCTCCTTCGGCACCAGCGTCACGAAATCGACCGTCGAGGACAGCCGCACCGGGAGCTCGCAGATCACCTGCGTCGCCGTCAGGACCGGGCGGTATCCGTAGGCGTCGAACACCCAGTCGAACATGCGCCTGCCGTTGACGTAACTGTAATAAAACCCTTCATATTCCTCCGCGCCGAGGACGACGGCCAGATAGGTGAGTCCGCTCTCCTCGTCCTTCGCCACGGCGGCGAGATTGTACCCGCCCTGCGCCGTCGCACCCGCGTTCAGGCCGACGACTGCGTCATAGAGGTAGCCCGTGCTGTAATACTTCGAGATCATCGCGTTCCGGTTGAAGATCACGCGCTCTTCGGAGATGTTCGTCGCGGGCATGGTGTATTTCTGCTGGGACGTGATGTCGATGAAGCCGGGGATCGCGTAGCACGCCTTCGCCACGTCCGCCACGTCCGCCGCCGTCGTCGTCATCTTCGGGTCGTGCATCCCCGTCACGTTGGTGTAGACCGAGCTGACGAGCCCGAGCTCCGCCGCCTTGTCGTTCATCTTCTCCACGAAGGCCGCCGTGGATCCCGCCGCCGCGTGGGCCAGCACGATCGCCGCGTCGTTCGCGGAATTGACCAGCATGCAGTTGAGCATCTCCTCCGCCGTGACGATCTCGCCCTCGTAGAAGTCGATGCTGTTGCCCGTCACCTCGGCGAGCATCGCGCCCGTCACGGTGATCTCTGCCGACAGGTTGTCCCCGAAGGCGTCGAACGCCACGAGCGCGGTCATGAGCTTGACGGAGGAGCCGGGGAACGCGCGGTCCCGGGACTTGTATTCGTAGACGGTCTGATCGTTCTCGAAGTTATAGAGGATCGCCGCCGAGCAGCGTTCCACGTCGGGCTTCGACGCGTCCGCCGATGCCGGAAGGGCGAGGGATGGGATGAGGACGAGGACGCACAAAAGACCCGCGGCGAGGCGGGTGAAAATCCGTGTTTTCGGTTTCGGGCAATGGTTTTTCATATCGATGGAGAGCCGGGGGGTCCGGCATCGTCAGATTCAGTTTCAAAGCAGCAGATCGTCCGCGGTCCATGGCACGGCGCAGGCGGGATCGAGCCCCAGGAGGCGGGAGATCGGGAGGCGGGCGGCTTCCGTGTCCGCGGCGATGGCGGCCTTCAGCTCGTCGAGGGAGTCGAATTTTCGCTCCGGGCGCAGGAATTCCCCGAGCCAGACGACGAGGTGCGGCCGGCGCGCGCGGAAGGAGCCGGACAGGTCGGCGCCGAGGACGTGGGTTTCGAGCGTCACGTCGTCTCCGTCCTCGTTCACTGTGGGACGCGAGCCGAGATTCGAGACGGACGGGGCCAGGCAGAGGCTGCCGCCGTTCTCCGGGGTGAGGAGGGTGAGGGAGGCGTAGACGCCGCGGGGCGGGGCGAGCTTTCCGTCGGGGAGGCGCTGATTGAGCGTCGGCCGGCCGATGGTGCGCCCGATCCGGCGTCCCGGGCAGACGTCCGCCGAGACGGGATAGGGGTGGCCCATGAGGCGCGCGGCCTCTTCCGTTTGACCGTCTGCGATGAGCGCGCGGATGCGGGTCGAGGAGATCACCTCGCCGCCGTCGGTCACGGGCGGGCAGACAACGGCGCGGATCCCTGCCTCTTCCGAGAACCGGACAAGGTCGTCGGGACCGCACGACGCGCCGCAGCCGAAGGTGAAGTTGAAGCCGCAGACGAGGGTTGACGGGCGGAGCCGCTTCACGAGGATCTCCCGGAAAAAGGCTTCGCCGGAGAGGGACCGGATCGTCCCGAAGTCCTCGAAGACCGCGGCGGACGCGCCGTACAGGCGGAAAAAGAACCGCTTTTCGTCCTCGGTCGTGAGGCAGGCGCGGTGCAGGCCGGAGAGGGACCAGCAGACGACCGGCGGAGTTGTCGGGGAATCCGGGCATCGGGCGGCGGAGAGGGCGGCGTCGAAGAGGGCGCGGTGGCCGCGGTGAACGCCGTCAAACCCGCCGAGGATCAGGACCGATCCCGCGGGCAACTCCTCGGGGGGGATCTCCCGGCCCGGCGCGTATCGATCGGGATCAAACGCCCCGTTTTGGAAGGTATAGCATCTCATGTGTGGGAAGGATCCAGAATCAAAAAATGAAAAGAAAGGCGGGGGCTCAGTAGATCTTCAGGGCAAACACCGGGCAGACCTTCGTGCAGTAGCCGCAGCGGACGCATTTCTCGTCGTCCGGGCAGGCGCGGAACCTCGGCACGTCGGGCTCGATCCCGGCTTCGCGGGCAAATTCCGCGGCGAAATCCCCCTCCGGGGCCTCTTCTTCGGCCACGGGCACCAGCGAGAGCGCGCCGGATACGCACCGTTCGACGCACGCGCCGCATCCCTCGCAGTATTCCTCGACGTGGAGGGAGCGGCGGATGGACGAGAGCGCGTCCCGGTCGCCGGGGGAGAACGATCCGGTCTCGAAAAAGCGGATGTTGGCGTCGACCTCGGCCTTGGACTGCATCCCGATCACCACGGCGTCGATAAAAGGTGCGTCGAGGACGAAGCGGAGCGCATCTTCGGCCGAATCCGCGAGGTGACCGCCGCCGAGGGCTTTCATCCCGTAGATCCCGACGCCGAGGGCGTAGAGGTCCCCGAGCGCCGCCGCCATATCGTCCGCGGAGCCGTCCGCGATGCCGATCCCGGCTTTGTTGAAGAGCGGGTGGCAGAGGTCGAGTGTGAGGCCTTCTTCGGCGAGCCGGAGCAGACCGCGGACCAGCGCGACGTGATGCGTGGATGCGCCGACGGCCCGGATGACGCCGCGCTCGCGGTATTCGAGGAGGGTGTCGAGGGCTTCCCGGTGGCCGCGCAGCGTGTCATAGCTCTCCTGCTCGTGGAGGAGGAAGCAGTCGATCACGTCGCGTCCGAGGGCTTCGCGCGCCTCCTCGACGGCGTGGACGGCCAGTTCCCGGTTCCAGGCATACGTCTTCGTGGCGATGACGACCGAATCGGGGTCGCGGCAGAGAGCGAGCGCGTGGCGGATGAGGGGGTAGTTCTCGTAATACTGGGCGGTGTCGACGAAGTTGATCCCCGCGTCAAAGGCATAGGCGAGAACGCCGGCAGCCTCCTCGGGCGGGAGCGCGCGCTGCATCGCCGAGACGGTGAGCGAGCCGATCCCGAGGCGGGAGACGGGCGGCAGGCGGGGGGAGAGGACGGTTTTCTCGAGCATCCGCGTCAGATACCGAGGTATTCCTTGAGAAGCGCGGCCATGAGCTCGTCGCGGTCGATGCGGCGGATGAGCCCGCGGGCGTTCTTGTAGTTGGTGATATAGGTCGGGTCTTCGGTGAGGACGTAGCCGACGAGCTGGTTGATGGGGTTGTACCCCTTCTCGCTCAGGGCGTCGTACACCGTGCGGAGAAGGGCTTTGCGTTCGCGGTCGCGCTCCTCTTCCTTGATCGAGAAGGTGATGGTTTTGCTCATTTCGTCTTTCATGGGAACCTCCGTCCGCCGGCTGAGGATCTCTTTGTCCGGGATACGGCGAGGACCGCATTCGGAGGAGCCGGCGAATGAATAAAACTTCACTTTATATTATAACAGGGCGCGGGACAAAAAGCAAGGGGAAAGGGAAAGTTTAAGCAAACTTTCATTTTCCTCATGATGCGGCGCACCGGTGACACATGGCGGGCTCACCGTTGGCAAGCCCGCGAAGAGCGGGTTGGATCGATTATCCAGCTTGCGCGCTGATGCTTGCGGATTGTATATCGGCGAGGCCGATTGCTTTTTTCGCCTGCGCGGCTGGCGGACAAGAGGCCTTCACGGCCGGCCTCTTGTCAATCACCGCCGCCCAAGGCCTTTCCCGCCTTGGGAATCCACCCTCAGCGTGCGTACCTCGGATAACCTTGCAGCGTTGCTCAATGGGATTCTG
>JAFPWV010000170.1 GCA_017412675.1 Clostridia bacterium | reverse complement strand
CATAGTTGTTCCGCTTTGTCGGCCTTGTATGATGCGTATATCTCAGAAAAAACAGGTAGAGGTTGTGGATATGCAGTCCTCCACTTCAGAAGATAAATCGGGATCACGTCGAATTCAACAGGAACAGATTTCAAAGAAACTATCAAAGCAAAAATCAAAGAATATATTTTCTATTATTGCATTTACCTTTGTGCTTCTTGTAGCTGTTGTTGGATCGATATGCTTTTTCGTTCCTGTTTTTCGAAATGCCATTCTACTTAAAAATGACACAATAAATTCAGGCGAGGATACAGTTTTAGAAACAGCCTCAAATGTTACGACAAGTATTCCTATAGAAATGACTCCAGAACAGATCTTTGAATATGCCTCAAAAGCAACTGTTGAAATAACGGCAACAGGGAAGGATTTTGTTTCGACAGGGACAGGATTCTTCTGCAATAACGAGAATTATATAATAACGAACTATCATGTTATCGAGGATACACAGGCAGCATATATCACAGCATATGATGGGGGAAAATATGATGTAGTTGGTGTCTGCGGCTTTAGCCAAGAATTGGATATAGCGCTATTAGAAACATCTTATGTACCAACAACATATTTGAACTCTTGTCAGAACACAATTAACACGGGAGAGGCTGTATACACGATTGGCAGTTCTGAGGGTTTGACTTCCTCATTTTCATCTGGCATTGTTTCAAATGCATCCAGATTTATAGATGGGTATGAATACATACAGATTACAGCTCCTATTTCAAATGGCAATAGCGGAGGCCCAGCGCTCAATAACAAGGGTGAAGTTATTGGCATTAACTCTGCAAGCATTACAAGTGGGCAGAATATAAATCTGGTGATACCGATAGATATCGTTACCAATGTTATTAAAACGGATTTGGTGACTCTTGATACACTATTTCCGGTTAAGTATTATGAAGACGCATATGAAACGCTTGAACTATTTGTTGTAACACATGGCACCTATACAGATTGGGACAATATGTCTGTTCCCGACGAATATATTGATATGGTGAATCAAATGGAGAATTACTATGGTTATGATATCAGTGAAACAACATTTATTTCAGCATATGAAAAGTACATATCCATCGGAGGCATAATAGATGGCGTTTCGGTCGATGTGTATCTCAAACAGCAAGAAACTGTCGAAATATCTGCTATTGTGCAGTATCGTGATGGTATATGGCTTACAGCCAGCAATACAGTCCACATTAGTGACCTTTCTCTTGATTCAATGAATGCTCTCACTTACAATATTACTTCACAGGATCATTTGGAAATAGACGCCTCTACCCAGTTTAATGTTGACATTATTGTGAATAAAAGGCTGTTCAAGCTTTTAGAATCGTTTGGAGAGTTTTTGGCAGATATTAATTTTCCGTATACTCCAGCTCAGTTTGGATTTAAGACATAATAGCAGTCCTGCCCCAAATGGAAAGCATGGCAGAGAAAGAGGTATGATTATGGAAATCAGAACTCTGTTTCATTATACAAGTCTTGATACTCTTGCATTAATTCTCACAAATAGAACATTGTGCTTCAATAATTTGTGCCATGTAGATGATATCGAGGAAGCTGAAACTTCCGATATGGCAAACTTTGGCAAATATGTGTATGTGAGTTGCTGGACAAGTGACCCGCATGAGTCGATAGCATTATGGGGGTTATATACTTCCAATATGCATGGTGTGCGTATAGAATTACCTTGTTATCCTTTTAAGAAGCATGTTTATCATAAAGGACAATATTATTTCAACGAACGTGTTGAGACATATATTAATATGGATAAGCTATATGATGATAATAAAGCAAGTATTGTTGCGAATCAACCTGAGCTTGTAAAAGTCGAATATACAGATGACGAAAAGATGATTATACCACAGATTAGATCTTTCAACGGTCAAGGATCTATTGATCTGTATCTTAATGCAAAAAATATTTCGGAAGTTGGTAATTTTGGCGTCATGTATAGTTTTGATAATTTGGGAAAATACAAAAGAAAGGTCTGGGAGTTCCAAAATGAGTGGAGATATACTATATCCGTCATGCCTATGGGATTGAAAGAAATGTATCCACAAAGTTTTAAGAAACACCAAGAAATAATAAGAAGAATTGAAAATCCTAACACTCCTTCTCCATATGAGAGATTCTTTCTTGAACTTGATGAAAATGCGATTAGTCAAATGAGGGTTGTATTTGGACCTCGAATGAGCGAAGCTGAAAAGATTTTCGCTAAGCTCTTATTGAAGGAACATGGACTTCAAAATAATTATAGAGAGAGCGCACTGAAAATCCGATGACTTTTAAGGGATGTTGGAGTATTATCATACTCTCAGATTGATCCTTGATACACCATACTCTCACATGGACACCCAATAGGGAAAGTATCCTCCCTGTTGGCCGGAAGAATCCAAAGAAACCGGGGGGTTCGTGGCAGAGGAATCCAAAGAGGTTGCACTTGAAAAAATATTGAGAAATTGCGAAAAGCTCTTGACACGGAGGCCCTCGCGCGGTATAATAACAATTACCGTGGATTTTTATGGAATAAGGTAGCATTGCCTCTTACCTGCGGATTCGCAGAGAACATACCACGCGCAAACGATTTCGCACGGAGGACAGGATGAAGCTGGACCTGACCGACCTTCTGAAACAGCGTTCGGACGCCGTTCGCTTCGAGTATTCCTTCGATCCCGCGCACACCGACACGGAATGCGTCGACCTCCCCGACGACGTGACGATCCCCGAAGACGGGATCCATGTCACCGGCGAAGCGGTGGATTCCCTCGGATGCCTCCGGTTCCGCGCCCACGTCACAGTCTCCTACGAGACCCGGTGCGCGCGCTGCCTCGACGACATCCGGCGGGAGATCTCCTTCGACGTGGAACGCATGATCCTCACCGAAGCCGCTCCCGAGGTCTCGCACCTCGACGACGACGGAGAGTGGGACGGCGTGACCGACGATGTGCTCACGGTGAACGAAGGGAAACTGATCCCCGACGCCGACCTGATCGAGGAAGCGTCCCTCGCCATCCCCACCTTTGATCTGTGCGAACCCGACTGTCCCGGCCTCTGCCCCAAATGCGGGAAGCGGCTGAAGGACGGCGACTGCGGGTGCCGGGAAGACCGATATGTCAACCCGAAATTCGCGATCCTGCAAACCCTTCTGGACAAGCAGAAGGAAGAAAACTGAGAGAAAGAGGCTCAATCATGGCAGTTCCGAAAAGAAAAGTATCCAAAGCGAGAAGAGACAAGAGACGTTCCAGCCACTGGAAGCTCGACATGCCCGGCATGGTGAAATGCCCGCACTGCGGCGAATACGTCCTCTCTCACAGAGTCTGCAAGGCCTGCGGTTACTACAACGGCAAGCAGGTGAAGATCGTCAGCGAAGACTGATGGGCGCAAACATTCCGTACCGCATCCCCGCGGCGCGGAATTTTGTTTTCCCGCCCCATCCGACGAAACAGCACGGCCGCCGGCCGAAGGAGGTCCCCATGCGCTGCGTCCCGAAACAGCAAAGAGTCCGCGCGACCCGCTCCATCCTCGCCGCCCTGCTCATCGCGGGCTTTCTCATCTATTCGATCCCGCCGGCGTCTGGTGCGCTGGGCCTGAGGCTGCCCGCCTGGCCCTTCACCGCGCTCGCGTTCGCCTGCCTGATCGCGGCGGTCTTCCTCCTCGTGCGGTATGAGATGACGGGGTTCCAGTACATCATCCGCCCGCGGACCGAGACCGACGACACGGGATTCGTGACGGCCTATGCGTCGGGACATCCCGTGATCTATGACATGCTCCCGGAGCAGCTCGATTTCGCCGTCGTCAAGTCGCAGGGCGCGCGTCCCGGGGTGCTGGAATGCCTCTTCTCCCTCGGCGACCTCATCGCGGTGTACCCGCTGCGCCGGAACCGTCGGGACGGGATGACGAAGGCCGATCTGCGCGAGCGTTACGCCGCCGACGGGTACGTCTGGTACGACTACACCCTGACCCTCGGCATCGACGACGCCCTGGCCCTCGTCTTCGTCGACGGGAACCGCACCGTCGGCATCCTGATCGAGGCGGACGAGGAGATGCGGGGATATCTGACGGCGCTGAAGCCCGGGGAAGGCAAGAGGAAGTAAGAAGTGATACTAAATCTGTTTTAAAATGTTGCAAACGTAAGGCGTTAGCCCCCCTCATCAGTCACTTCCAGCCCGCGTTCATCGGCGATGAACTCGTCGACTTTGCAAGGCAAAGTCGGTTTCCCACGCCAAGGGGAAGCCTCGCAACATGCAGCGTTTTCCAAATCAAATACATTATCCGTGGAGAATTGGTGCTGATTTCAGAAATGCGATGTACTCATTTTGTTGCCTTCCCCCTTGGGCGGGTCGGTTTCAACGAGTTGAAACCGGGTGCCCTGACAGGGCGGATGAGGGGGAACGAAAGGTTCTTGATTGCTATATTTTAGAGGGAAAATAGTATGAGGCGGGAAATCCGGACGGGTTCCCAACAAAAGAAACGGTCGTGAAGCGATCTGCCGATGACAGCCGCACGACCGTTTTGTTTTGCTGAAAGCCGCGCCCGCGGTTTTCTCACTTCTGCCCTCTTCCCGATTACTTCTCCTCTTCCTTCCACCTCTCCGCGTCGCGGCGGAAGATCTCGCTGAGGGCGACGGCGTGGGTGTCGATGGAAGCGCGCTCTTCGGGCGAGAAGGACGCGAGGGAGCGCACGATCTCGTGCAGGATCTCGCCGATCATGCGTTCGAGGTGCGCGAGGCCCTCTTCCGTGATCTCGATGTACACCTGACGGCGGTTTTCCCGGTTGTGCGAGCGGCGGACGTAGTTCTGCTCCTCGAGGTCGTTCACCAGCTTGGTGAGCTGCTGCTTCGTGATCCCCATTTCCCCGGCGAATTTGGTCATCGTCACGGGCTGATCCCGGTACGCGCGCAGGGCGTAGAGCATCGAAAAGCCGTGCGAATGAAAGCGGTATTGATTCGTTTCCACGATGTGCCGCCGGGTGAGCGCATAGTAGTCCACCATAAAATTCAAGAAATCCCGCGCGATCTCAACATCCTGCCGATCCGTCATGACGCCGCCTCCCCGTCTCTGTTTTGCTCCATCATAGCACATCCGGGCGAAAATGTCAAGGATTGAAATTGTAGTCATTTGTGAACAATTCGCACATCACGCCAAAACGAAAAAGGACCGTCACCGGTCCTCATCTTTCAGGATCGCGTCGAGCAGGATCTGGATCACGACGGCGACCAGGAACAAAAGCCAGTTGAACTTCCACAGGTGCAGCCCGAAGCCCGTCAGGAAAAAGAGGATCGTCGTGCCGACCCAGAGGATGCCGGAGATCCCGTCGCGCACACTCTTCGAGAGATTCCGCTTCTTGTTGTAATTCTCGGTCATCTCGAGGATGATCTGCCCGATCGTGGACCAGAGGAAGATGAGCCACGCATACTTCCACGCATGGCCGAAGAAGCCGAGGAGGAAGAAGACGATGACGGAGGAGACCCACATCACCTCCGACGTCTTTTCAAGGTAGAATTTGAGCCGTTTTTCGCCCGCGCGCTGGCTCTTCATGGCGATCTCGGCGTCGGAGTCCGGCGGGAGATCCCGGAGCATCTTCTCGATCTGATCGACGTTGCGCAGCACGTCCCGGTAGGCGTCGAGCTCGCTCATCCCGGCGGCGACCCGGTCGTCGAAGCGCTTGTCGAGATCCGCGGTCAGCTCCCCGGCCATCTCGCGCGCGGCTTCGGTCCCTGCGGATTCGCAGAGCTCTTCGATCTTGCGGTTCAGCTCTTTCTTCACGGCGCCCTCCTCCGTTTCCGGATCCTTCCACCGGATTGGTTTGATGAAGCCATTATACAATATCTTTCCCGCCGCGTCAAGCGAACGGGGGAAAGGTTAAGGAAATTTTAATGTTGATGAAAAATCCCCCGGAGATTCTCATGGGAACCGTTCCGGGGGATCGTCGGTTTCGGGAGCGTTTTACCGGATGAAGACCCGCGACGTGATGAGCGCCGGGACCAGCCAGACGAGCTGATACAGGGTGATCGTCAGCGGCGTCAGGCTTGGGAGCAGGTTTGCGAGGAGCAGAATCGTCATGATCGCCGCGCTCACGAGGATGCTCATGACGGCGAGGGCCACATGGGTCTTCCGCGTCCGCAGCACCTTGCCGCAGTAGGAGATCACCTGCAGGAGGGACTTCTGCGAGCCGCAGGTCACGAGACCGGAATCCGCCTTCGCCTCGTAGGAGACGACCTCTTCGGGATCGGCGTAGCGCACGATCTTGAGCGGCATCTTCTTCATGCTCAGCTTCTTTGCGATCATCGCCTCGTCGATGTTCGGGTCGAACGTCCGGACGCAGGCGTAGAGACCGTTGCCGGAGAACTGCTTCAGGATCGTGTCCATGTCGCTGTCCATTTCGTACTTCACATACATCTTGGCGACGAGCTTGTTCTCGCGGAACATGTACATGATCGAGAGCTCGTCGGACAGGTCCACGTCGTCCTCGATCGCGTCGTCCGGGATCTCGAAGCCGCGGTCGCGGAGCGCGTCGCAGCTGCCGAAGATGATGTTCACGCCGTCCACCTGCGTTGCGAGGAAGTTGTCCTCGGTGTCGTAGATGCGGACGTTGGTGGAGTTGCCGAGATCCTTCGTCGCCACCTCGAAGACGTCCTGGAGAGGACCGCCGGCGTAGGCGAAGACGGAGGAGGCGTAGTACAGCACCCGGTCGATGCGGGCGTTGTTGTAGATGCGGATGTTCTGGACCTTGACGAAGTAGGACGGGAACACGTTCTTGTCGTCAAAGGAGATGATCGAGGCGTTGGAGTATTCCTCGAGCGAGGTCTCGCCGATGATCGCGCTGTCGTATTCCTTCGCCGTCACGTTTGCGCGGTAGAAGGGATAGGAGAAGGTCACGAACACGGAGAGCGGCGCGAGCATCAGCAGGGACTCGTACATCGCGCGGGCCACCGTCGTGCCGTTTCCGCCGCGAATCCGGGCGATCAGGCCGAAGATCAGGGAGAGGAGCACCGCCGCGCCCATCACGAACATCATGAAGGTGCCGGTCGTGCTGTCGGGCTTGGCGAGCCGCGCGAAGAAGCCGCCGATGAAGTCGGTCTTTTCGATCTTCATCACGTCGCAGACGTCCTCGGTCTCTTCAAACGCCTTGGCTTCGTTTTCGGATTCGTCGTCGCGCAGACGCCGCACGATGTGTTTCGGCTTTTTGCTCGACACGATGCGGAAATTCATCATTTCCCGCTTGTTGTTGAAGACGGAGTAGATGATCGTCATCAGCGCGGCGAGGGCCACGAGGAAGTTGAACATCTTCGGCTCCTCGGGCGAGATCGTGATCCGCGCGACCACGGCGGAATACAGGTTCCCGGCCAGCGCGAGGAGGACCGTCATGCTCTCGGGTCTCGGCGTGCCGCGGAAGATGCCCTTCACGCCGTTTGCGAGCTCATCATACGCGCAGAGGCAGGCGAGGAGCATGATCTGCAGACTGACCATCGAATAGACCGCCGGATAGACGGACGGGTCGAGCACGCCGCCGAACTGCATCCCCGTGCCGGTCACGAGCCGCGTCACCGCTTCGATGTTCTCGAAGAGGAAGAGCACGACCGTCAGCGCGAAGCACAGGATCATGCGGATGAAGAGGGAGACCGAGCGGCGCCCGTACTCCTTGCGGATCTCGGGGATCTGGGATTTGTCGATGAATTCCGGACGTTCGAGCCGCTGCGCGGCGTCACGCGCCTGCTGCTTCTGCTCGATCTTGTCGCCGAATTCCTTGGCGCGTCCGGCTTTCTTGCCCTTCTCCTTCTCGTCGTCGAGGCCGAAGGCCACCATGAGGTTGATGTCGGTCGGGTCGATGTCCTCGTCCTCGAAGGGCTCGTCGGGCGTCTGCCAGCCGACCTTCTTCTCCTCGGCATCTTTCTGCTTGATGCTGTCGAAGGTCTTGGTGCTGCCGTTGTCGTCCTCGGCGGGCGCGGCGCTCTGGAGATCGGTGATCGGGGAATCCGCTCCCACGGCGGGGGTCTCCGCCTTCGCTGCCTTGGCGGCCTTTTCGGCTTCTTCGGCTCTGCGGAAATCGTCCTCCGCGAGGGTTTCGGCGGCCCAGCGGAGCAGTTCTTCGTCGGAGAGGTTCTTCGCGGAGCGGCGGGACTGCTTCACGAAGCCAGGACGCTCCTCCGCAGCGGGCTCCTCGGCAGCCTTGACGGCATCCGCCGCCTCTTCCGCCGTCTTTTCGACGGTCTCTGCCGCGGTCTCAACGGTTTCGGCGGCTTCGGCAGTCGCTTCCACCGCTGTATCGGCGGCGTCTGCGGCGGTTTCCGCGATGTCGGCGGGCGCGTCCGCAAGCGCTGCGGCGGCCAGAGCGGCTTTTTCCGCAAGCTCGGAGGCCGGGAGGTCCGCTTCCGCCGTTTCCTCCGTCTCCTTCGCACGCTGCTCGGCGCGCTTGGAACGCCCGAACATGGCGGCGGCCGCTTCGGCGATCAGGGCGTCGGTTTCGTCATCATGCTCCTCGGCGGGTTCCGCGGCGGGGGTCTGATCCTCGTCGGTGAGGAAGAAATCCTCGTCGAGGGCGGGCTTTTTCTTCTTTTCTTTTCTGCGGAAGAATCCGAAGAATTTCTTCTGCGGCTTGACTTCGCCGAAGAGCTCTTCGACGCGCTCATCCGAGATCTCCTCGCCGACGGGCTTCTTCCCCTCGTCCGCGGGATAGAGCGGATCCGCGCCGAAATCGACGGGATCGTCCGCGGGGACGTCCTGCTTCTCTTCCGCCGGGGTCTCCGCGTCGTCGGTCAGTTCATATTCATCGAGGAAATCGTCGCGCTTCTTCGCTTCCGGATCTTCGGGTTCCTGCCGGTCCTGCGATGCGGGCACGCTGAAATCGCCGTCCGAGGGCACCACGAACGCGGTGTCGAGCGCGGAGATCAATTCCTCCTGCTCGGCTTCCTCGCGCGCCTCTTCCTCCTCAACGGTCTTCTGCATCCGGGAGAACAGTCCGCCGCGCTTCGGTTTCGGTTCCGCCGCAAGCTCGTCGGCCAGGGCATCCGCGTCGTTTTCCGCCGTCTGACGGATCCGCGCGAACAGCCCGCCGCGTCTCGGCTTCACCGCTTCGGGAGCAGGTTCCTCCGCGATCGGCTCCTCGGCGGGAACGGGTTCTTCGTCGTCCGCCGCAAGGAGCGCGTCCACGGCGTCGGAGGCCTCGCCTTCCGCGTCGCGCAGACGTGCCAGAACGCCGCCCGCTGTCGGAGCAGGCTCTTCGGCAGGCACCTGGGGCTCGGGTTCCGCAGTCACTTCCGGTTCCATGGGCGGCTCTGCCGTGTCCGTCGGCGTCTCGTTCATCGTGAAGACGAACTCGTCCTGGGGCGCAGCCGCGGCAGGCGTGCCGAGAATGTCGTCAAGCGGATCGGGCTCCGGCTTTTCTTCCTGCTTCTCGGGGACCGGTTCCGGCTCTTCTGCCGCCGCCTCTGCCCGCTCTTGCTCTGCGGGATCCCCGGACTTTTCCCCGTCTTTCGCTTCTTCGGCCGGGGCGTCGTCCTGATATTCCGGCATGTATTTGCGCAGGAGCGCGTTGATGTCGAGCTCGCTGTCGGAATCGGACGAATCCTTCGCGTCGGAGGTCAGATCAATGGAGGTATCCGCGAAAAAGTCGTCGTCAAAGCCGCGATCTCCCGCCTGATTTCCGTCGAGGATCGCGTCGTTGTCCTTTTCCGGATTTCCTTGGTTCTTTCTATTCTTCGCCATTCCTGTGCCTGACAGCCGCGGCGCGCGCAGCCGTCCATCCTTTCATCGCTTTATCCTTATCCAATGTGACCCGTACCCCCGGTCCGCTGCATCCTCGCCGCGTGGCAGAGCAATACGGACGCCGCCGTGGAGACGTTGAGGGAATTGACTTTTCCGAACATGGGGATCGAAACCGTGAAGTCGCAGCGCTCCCGCACGAGACGGCCGACGCCGCTGTCTTCCCCGCCCAGCACGATCGCGCAGGGGAGGTTCCAGTCCGTTTCATAGTAATCCTGACCGTCCGCTTCCGCGGCGAAGGTCCAGATCCCCGCTTCCTTGAGGCTTTCGACGGTGTTCGCAATGTTCGGGACCTTTGCCACCGCCACATGCAGGATCGCTCCCGCCGACGCCTTCGTCACCGCCGGGGTGAGTCCGCAGGCCCGCCGCTCCGGGATGATGACCCCGTGGGCGCCCGCGCATTCCGCGCATCGGATCACCGCGCCGAGATTGTGCGGGTCCTCGATGCCGTCGCAGATCACGATGAGGGGCTTTTCTCCGCGTTCCTCGGCGATCGAGAGGATCTCCTCGACCGAGACGTACGCCTTCTCCGCGACCATGGCGGCGATGCCCTGGTGGTGTTCCCCGCGCGCGATGCGGTCGAGGGATTCGACGGTCGTATCGACCACGGTGATCCCGGCCTTTTTCGCCTCCGCGACGATCGCCGTGATCGAGCCTTCCCGGCCCGCGGCGAGGATCTTGTCGACCGGCGCGCCGGATCTCACCAGCTCCATGACGGCGTTGCGCCCCACGACGACGTTTGCGGGCAGCTCCCGCCTCTCCCGTCCGGGGCCCGGCCTCTCCGGTTTTCGTTTCTTCCTGTTGTCCTGCATGGATGATTCATCCTGTCGTTGTTTCTTGTTCCGAAAGGCGCAATCCGCCTTTATATAATGAACCATGATGTATTATACCACATTCGGTCCGGTTTGTACAGTCTCTCAGAAATTATTTCGCATTTTTCCGCGCAAAAATTTATAGTCCAGCGATTTTTTCGCACAAAAAACCAAAAAGGATGCGGAATCCGCATCCTCGTTGTGCTGCAATGGGAAGGCTCTTACGCGCGTCTCGCGGCGAAGCATTCGCTGCAGTAGACAGGTCTGTCGCTCGTGGGCTGGAACGGGATCTTGCACGGCTTGCCGCATTCCGCGCAAACGGCGTCGAACATCTCTCTGGGTTCGCGGCCGGCGTTCTTTCTCTTGTCACGGCAGGCTTTGCATCTCTGGGGCTCGTTCTGGAAGCCCTTCTCCGCGTAGAATTCCTGTTCACCGGCGGTGAAGACGAATTCGTTGCCGCATTCCTTGCATACTAAGGTCTTGTCCTCGTACATGTTTCTTTCCTCGCTTTGCCAATTCGGCTTGAATTTTGTTTGCCCTCGGCGGACACTCTCACCGTCACCTTTGCAGAACAACGCACTTGAGTTAAGCTATCCGGGCGTATGAACAGCACAGCCGCCATCCACCGCACCGCCCGGGTACGGATCGTGGGTCATACTGTTATTTTAAAACCCCTTGGGGAATTAAAATCAGGATGGGTTTTGCAGGAGTCCTCTCACTTTTGCCTTCACACGATACAATGCGTTGCTGACAGACTTTTTGTCACACCGGAGCTGCGCAGCGATTCTTCCAACGGACAAACCCTTACGATACCAGTCAAATACCTCTTTTTCGAGCGGCGCGAGGGACGCACGGATCCGTCTCACGAGCTCTGCGGAATCCTCGGCTTCGATCAGGACCGCGAGAGGATCGCCCTCCCGGACCGTTCCCGACGAGCCCTCTGCCCGCTGTCTCCGTCCGCGCTCGGCCCGCGTTCTGCGCAGCTCGGAAATGAGCGCGCGCTCGACGCAGATCTTCGCGTAGAGACCGAAGGTCACCGCCTTTCCCTTGCCCTCCGGATCGTAGGTCATGGCGGCCCGGTACAGGGCGAGCGCCGCGATCTGCGACAAATCCTCCGCGCCGCGCGATGCGTCATCGGCGGCAAAGGACGGGAGAAAGCGCGCCACGGCGGATTGCGTCAGATTCCGGTAGAGCGCGGCGAGTTCCTCGAACGCCTCGCCGTCTCCCCCGCGGATCCTCTCCGTCAGCCGGACGACCGCTTCTGCGGGAACGGATGCTTCCTTCAAACAAAGACTCCCGAATAAAGATGGTACAATACTCTGTTTACCATTATATCACAAAGGAAGCGTTTGTCAAGAGATTTTTCAAAATTTCTTGATGATTTCTTCATGATTTTTCCAAGAAAGAATGCCCCCGTCCGCTTTCTCGGTGAAAAAGCACAGGGCGGGGACACAAATCGTCATTCGGTTCGGTCATTTCTGAAGAACTTACGGATATGCCCGCGTTTTTTTCGGGGCGACTCCCGGCGGCGGATCACTTCTCGAAGAGGTAATTCACGTTCCCCGTGACGATGGCGAGAAGGCCGCGGTAGACGACGTCGGGCTTGTCCTCGAAATTCATGCGCATCCGCTGGACCTGCATGTAGGAGTCCGCGCGGAGGTCCAGCTTGAAGGCCATCCCGTCGCGGTCGGTGATCGAACAGTGGAAGATGTACCCTTCCCCGTCGCGCTCGATGCTGTGGTTCCAGACCGCGCCGCGCTTCTCGAGGGAGAGGTGGCGCATCGCGCTGACGTAGCTCTTCTCCCGCACCGCCGCGAGGAGCAAGTCGTCCGAGAGTCCCCGCGCGATCATGCGGCCCGTGTCCGTCACGGCATAGAGGTCCCGTCCGAGGAGCTTCTCGTCGGCGCCTCCGTCCGCATCGGGGGATGCCGTCTTGTCGGGGTCGGTCTCCACGCGGTCGATGTGCCCGTCCTTGATGAGCTCGTGGAAGCAGGTGACGAAGTCGAAATAGTCCACATAGCCGTCGCGGATGACGATGGCGGCGAGATCGTTGTATTCGAGTGGGTAGCCCACCTTTTCAAGCAGATAGAGGATGAAGACCTTCACCTGCTCCGGTGAATGAAATGTTTCCGGCATAATGCTGTCTCAACTTTCCGATGTTCTGTCCGGGATCCCCGGCTGTCCGCGGCGGAGGGCGAAAAAATCGTCGGCTCCCCTGCGAACGAAAAACGGGAAGTCAGCGGCTCCCCGTTTGATTTCGTCTTACCCGTCCGCCGGCCGTCTGACCGGCTCGGATCAGGATCAGTTGCCGCCCGCAGCGTCGGCTGCTGCCGCTGCTGCTTCAGCCTGTTCCTCGGTGGTTTCGGTTCTCGCCTTCCAGGTCATGTAGTCCTTGAGCTGGGTCTTCTTGAAGTCCCGCGTGCCGTAATAGGTGGACTTGATGCCGGAGAGCTCGGTGGTGTAAAGGTAAGCGTCCTGCAGGAAGATGATCGGGCAGACGGGCATATCTTCGAGCAGCTTGGCCTCGGCCTGGTGCAGGATCGCGGCGCGGGCGGTCCGATCCTTCTCGGCGAAGGCGGAGTCGATCAGCGCGTTGTAATCCTCGTTCACATAACCGGTGATGTGGCCGTAGAGATCGTAGGTGTCGGAATCCATGTCGACGCCGTTGCCGGAGAACTCAACCGCGAACTGGGAGAGCGCGCCGAACGCGTCGGGAGAGAGCATCGTCATGTCGATCGCGATGACGTCGAAGGAGCCCTCGTCGTAGATCTTCTGGAAGTTGTCGTTGGTGATGACCGGGTCATCGGAGTTGGCGCGTCCCTTGACGGCCTCAACGGTGACATTGAAGCCGAGTCCCGTCCAGACGTCCTTGACGTAGTCGGCGATGGCGAGGTCGACCTCGTTGTTGCGCACGGTCAGGGTGAAGGACCCGCTCGTCACGCCCGCGGAGGAGAGCAGACTCTTCGCGCCCGCGACATCCGCGGTGGTGGAGAGGATCGCGCCGCCCACATCGCGGAAGGACGTGCCGGAGGTGGTGTCGAAGACCTTATAGGGGATGTAGCCGGTCGCGGGCTTCGCGAAGGTCACGAGGTTCGCCACGGTCTGGCGGTCGATCGCCATGGAGAGCGCGCGGCGGACTTCCGGCTTCGAGAAGAGCGGATTCGTCGTGTTGAAGACGTAGGTGTGCGCCGCCATCATGTCGGTCACGACGGCGGAGGAGGCATACTGCGCGCGGGCGGAAAGCGGAAGCTCGCCGTCATAGAAGGACTGCGCGGAGGTCAGCGCCAGAAGCTGGGCCTCGGCGTTGCCCGCGGAGTAGTTGTTGAGCAGACGGTACGGGATGACGTACTTGTCGAGGATCTCTTCCTTGTCCGGGTCGAGGTAGTAGTAGGAGGACCGTTCGAGACGGATGACCGAGCCCATCGCCATTTCCTTCGGGGAGAACGGACCGTTGGTGACGATGTTGGTGGTCTTCATCGCCCACTGGTCGGTGCCGTCGTCGGCGCGGTAGCGGGTGATGACGTCCTCGCGGAGAGGAACGAGCGCGATGGAGGAGCAGTTTTCAAAGAACTGGTCGAGGTCCACCTTCTGCTCGAACTGGATCTCGAGGGTGTAGGTGTCGACCGCCGCGACGCCGAGGTCGTCGATCGTCGCGTCACCGCGTTTGATGGCGCGGGCGTTCTTGACGTCGTAGAGCAGGGAGGCTGCCTCGCAGGCGGAGTCGGGCTCCATGATCCGCTTCCAGGAGTAGACGTAGTCCGCAGCCTGGACGGAACGGCCGTCGCTCCAGCGGTTGGCGTTCAGGGTCACGAGGATGACATATTCGCCCTCGGCGTCCTTGTCGACCTTGTAGCTCTTCATGCCGGCCTTTTTCCACTTGCCGTTTTCGTCGATGGAGGTCAGGCCTTCAAACATCAGGCTCATGTATTTGAGCATGGCATCGTCCGTGATGCTCTGCTGGGGGTCGAAATTAAATACCTCTGTGGTGAGGTACATGTCGATAATGGCGCCCTTGTCATAGTCGCCTGTCTCGGTCTTTGCCAGGGTGGTGCATCCTGCGAGTGCGGATGCGAGCATCAGCGCGGCAAGAATCAGGGACAACACCTTTTTCATGATTCTGAAATCCTCCTTGCGCCCGGCGTCTGCGGGGCTTTGATGATGCGGGTATTTTAAACTCACCATATTATAGCACTTTTTCCCGAGAGAATCAACCTATTCTTTGCGGAGAACACCAAGATTCATCCACATGCACAATTACAGTCGTCATTTTTGTGCGTTTTGCACACAAAAACCGGCGTTTTTCCGGTATGAATCCGATTTTCGCAGGGCAGAATAGAGGCAGAATGCCCCCGCGGGTGAAAAGTTTGCCGGATGCGGGGGAAAAACGCGCGCGGGAGGACGACATGCTGCGGTCAAGCGATCTTTTCATCGAATCCGTGGAAACGGGGGAAGCGGGGGAGGCTGCCGCGCCCATCCGGTTCTCCGACCCCGAACGGGTCTGGCTCGAGGGCTTCGACGCCGTGCGCGCAGCGGGGGACACGGGCGGGTATCACTCGGTGCTCTGCGGCGAGATCTGGCTCTCCCCGCCCGAGGATCGCGGACGGCTCTCGAGGGCCCTGCGCGCGCTCGTTTCGCAGTACCGGCGGCGGATGCACCGTGCGGATGACGGCGCGCCCATCCTCGTCGCGGGGCTCGGGACGGAGCGGATGGCGGCTGACGCGCTCGGACCACGCACGGCGGCGAGGATCCTCGCGTCGACCGACGAGATGCGCCGGGCCGGCATGTCCGCGGTCTGCGCCGTGAAGACGGGGATCCCCCGCGAGACCGGCATGGACACGGCGTCCCTCGTGAAGGCGCTCGCGCGGGAGACGGGGGCCTCCCTCATCGTCACGGTCGACAGCCTGACGGCGCGGTCGCGGGAGAGGCTCGGGACCCTCGTGCAGATCACGGACTGCGGCGTGACGCCCGGTTCCGCGCTCGCCCACTCCTCCGGGGAGATCAGCGCGCGCACCATGCCCTGCCCCGTGCTCTCCCTCGGCGTCCCGACGGTCATCCGCTCGGACGTGCTCGCCGGGGAGACGGCGGACGACCCGATGTTCGTCTCCCGCGCGGACACGGACGCGATGGTCACCGCCTACGCCCGCATCCTCGCCGCGGCCATCAACGGCGCGTTTTCGGGAAATGCAGCCGGGAACGGCATCATCGGCGCGCCGGACGCATAAAATGGCAGCGGAACGCTCTCGGAAAGGAGGCGGACGCCGTGAACGCGCCTGGCCCGCCCGATCTGCTCCGCCCCGACGCGCCGAAGACGGTGCCCGCGGATGCCAAAGACCCTCAGCCCCCGGAGAATGCCGCGCCGGACCTCCTCCCCGCGCCTGCCGTCCCGATCGACACACCGGAGCCCGAAGGACCCGCGCCGAAGCGGTTGGTGATCGCAGCCCTTGCCCGGATCCGCACCGCCGTCCCGGTCCTGCTCGCCGGATTTGCCGCGGCGGTGTTCACGGGAACGGCGATCCTTCTGATCCTCCGCCTCTCTCCGACGCCGGAGAACCTCACGCGCGCGATGCTCTCGACGGCCACGGGCGGGCACCCCGTTCGTCTCGCGGAAAATGCCGATCCGCCGGGCCCCCTGACCGCCGCGATCCCGCCGCTCGCCCCGGACAGGCCGACGGTTCCGACCCCGCCGGGTGATCTGCCCGAAACAACCCCGCCGGGTGATCCGCCCGAAACGGCCCCGCCGGACGACATCGCCGATGAAGCGCCCGCTCCGCCGCCCGCCGAAGGGCCCGAGGAGCCTCTCCCCATCACACTGACGAATGAAACGGGATATTTGCCGGACACGGATGCCCTCCTCGCCCGGGAACGCGCCGTCCCGCCCCTCGAGGACCTCCGCACCGCCTTCGGATCCGATGCGCCGCTGGTCCTGATCCTGCACACGCACACGACGGAGGGCTATCTCTCCGCGGCGGGAACGGATTACCGGACTTCCGATCCGGCTGAGAGCGTCGTCGCCGTCGGAAATGTGCTCGCCGAACGCCTCCGGGAGGCCGGGATCCCGGCGATCCACCTCACCGCGGTCTTTGACGAGCCGGATTTCAACCTCGCCTACTACAACGCCGCCCGCGCGATCCGGGCAACCCTCGCCGAGCATCCGTCGATCCGGTACATATTCGACCTCCACCGGGATTCGATCCCCCTGGCGGACGGATCGGCAGGCGCCGTCCTCGCAGAAGTCGGCGGCGAGCCCGCGGGACGGCTGATGTTCGTCGTCGGGACGGACGCGGCAGGCGCGGATCACCCGGGATGGCAGGACAACCTCGCGCTCGCCCTGCGTCTTCAGTGCGCGGCGGAGACGGCATACCCCGGCCTGATGCGGGACATCAACCTGCGCGCGGCGTCGTTCAACGAGCAGTATGCGCCCGGCGCGCTCCTCATCGAGGCCGCCTCGACGGGATGCACCCTGGACGAGGCCCGGCGCGGGATGGAATGCCTGGCGGAGGTGATCGTCGGGGAGATCGTGGGGAGGAAATAGAAAACGGAACCGTTTGTTCTGCGCGGTTCCGTTCGTTTTTTATTCTGGCTTTTCGCTGTTCTCCTCCGCGTGCGGGACGGCGGCGACGGTCTGGAGCTGGGCTGCGCGGAGACGCATCTTCTTCACCGTCGCAAACACCAGCACGGGCAGGGCGATGAGATCGGCGATCCCGAGGACCCGCACGAGGATGTCCGGGAGATCGATCCCCGCGATGCTCGCCGCGGAGATCACAAACGTCCCGACGCCGATCACGACCAGACTGACGCTCCACAGGAAATTCATCAGACGCGCCTGACGCCGCAGCTGCTCTTCCATCTTCTCCCGGTCCGCCGGGTTCGCCGGGACCTGCCATTCGGTTGTCTTCATGTTGTCGTCCTCCTTGTTTTATACATTTCCGTCGTCGCCGAACATCAGCCGGTCCGCGTCCGCGAGCGAATCGAGGAGCAGATCGGGGCGTTCGGCTTCTCCGGCGTCGTCGACGTCCTCCCGCCTCGTCTCGCCCGTGAGGACCAGAGCCGCGGTGATCCCGTGCCGCTTCCCCGTCGCAATGTCGGTGTACAGGCGGTCCCCGAAGATCAAGGTCGTCTCCTTCGGCTCTCCGGTAATCTCGCCGATCATCTCGACCGTCTCGGGATACGGCTTGCCGAAGTACACGGGCGTCACCCCGGTCGAGGCCGTCACCGCCGCCGCGATCGCGCCGCTGTCCGGGATGAAGCCGTCCTCCGTCGGGCAGTTGAAATCGGGATGCGTCGAGAGGTATTCCGCGCCGCCCCGGATGAAGGTGCAGGCGTTCGTGAGCTTTTCGTAGGTGAGCGTGGTGTCAAAGCTCGTGACGACGATGTCGGGGACCCGGCCGCCCGTCACATGCCCGTCCTCGTCGTTCACGAGATCGATCCCCGCGGCCGAGAACTGACGCCAGAGCTCCCGCGTGCCGAGCAGGTAGACGGACTTCTCGGCGCGGCGTCGGGTGAGGAAGGCCGCGGTGACGTTGCCCGAGGTGCAGATCTCCTCGGGTGTCGGGGAAAAGCCGAGGCGGGTCAGCTTGTCGAGGTAGAACACCGGATCGTGCGAGGCGTTGTTCGTGAAGAACAGCACCCGGCGCCCGGATCCCCGCAGGCGGCTGATGAACGCGACGGCGAAGTCGAACGGCCTGCCCCCGAGGTAGATCGTGCCGTCCATGTCGAAGATGTAGAGGCGTCTTTCCCGGAGGAGCCGCGCGGCTTCCCGGGGATTCTCTGCGGCGACAATCATCAGAAACTCTCCTTTGCGAATCACGAAATGCGGCGCAGGCGGCAAAAGCGTCGGGACAGTTGTGAACATTTCCCCCATCCCATTGATTTTCCGGCGTGCGCATGATATAATACAGAATTGAACACTTTTCTTAAAAATCCTGCCCCGGCAGGTCACGGAGAACAGATGGCAGAGCACATCATCATCGGCATCGATATCGGAGGCAGCACGACCAAGATCGTCGGCTTCGACACCTCCGCCGCAGAAAAGACCCTCATCCGGCCCCTCCTCGTCCGGGCGACCGATCCGATCACCTCGATCTACGGCGCGTTCGGCAAATTCCTCGACCAGAACGGCCTGACCCTCGGCGACGTCCAGAAGGTCATGTTCACGGGCGCGGGCTCGTCCTACATGTCGAAGCCCATTTACGGCCTGCCCTCCGAAAAGATCGCGGAATTCAAGTCCATCGGCCTCGGCGGGCTCTATCTCTCAGGCCTCGAGCGCGCGATCATCGCCTCCTGCGGCACCGGCACGGCGCTCGTCTACGCGGAGGAAGGCGCGGAACCGGATTATCTCGGCGGCACGGGCGTCGGCGGCGGCACCCTCGTCGGCCTCTCGAAGAAGATGCTGAACATGGACAACGTGGATCACATCGCGGAGCTCGCGAAGAGCGGCTCCCTCGACCGGGTCGACCTCAAGATCAAGGACATCACGAAGACCGACATCGTCCCGGGGTTCTCCGACATCATGACGGCGTCGAACTTCGGACAGGTGAGCGACCTCGCCACGCGCGCGGACATCGCCTGCGGCATCATCAACATGGTGTTCGAGACGATCGGCATGATCTCGATCTTCGCCGCGCGGAACTACAAGATCCGCGACGTGGTCCTGACGGGGAATCTCTCGCAGGTCCCGCAGGCCGAAGCCGTCTTTGAGACGCTCAACCGCATGTTCGACATGAACTTCATCATTCCCGAGAACTCCGCCTTCGGCACCGTCATCGGCGCGGCGCTTGCCGGACTGAATTCCTGAGGGATCCGCGAGGGGAGGAGGATCCGGCAGCCGGGAGGATTCCGTTTCCCGGATCCCGACGGCAGCTGCCGCCTCGCTTCCCGCCCCCGCCGTTTCCTTCCTCATTATATCATCGTTGAACCGAAAAATCAACCCCATCGGAGTATCCATGAAGAACCTGAAACTCGCATCCTTCCTGCTCGCGCTCTTCCTCTTTGCGGGATGCGCGAAGGAGACGATCCCCGCACCGGCGGAGGACGCGCCCGCGACGGAGGAGACCCAGATCGAAACCGCCTCGACGGACGCCCCGGTTTACGCGGGTCCCCGCATCATCGTTGACGGCAAGAACGCCGAACGCGACCTGACGGCGGCGGAAAAAGAAGCCTATCCGCAGGCGACGAACCTGCCCACGCTCTACATCGACCTCGGCAAGGAAAAGCTCTCCTCGATCCGCCACGGCATCTGGACCTCCGGCACCTACACCCTCGTCGCGGACGGCCGCGGGATCGTGGAGCAGCCCATCGAAATGAAGGGCCGCGGGAATTACAGCTGGTCCTTCTCGCAGAAGACCTACGGCCTCAAGCTCGGGACGGCGGCGCCCCTACTCGGCATGAACACGAGCAAAAAGTGGGTGCTCATCACGACGTGGTCGGACAAGACCCTTCTGCGCAACTTCATCACGCTCAACCTCGCGTCGGAGCTGCTCGGCATGAAGGGCGCGGTCCAGACCCGCTACGTGGACGTCTATGTGAACGGGAAGTACAACGGTCTCTACGTCCTTTCGCAGAACATCACCCTCGGGGAGCGCCAGGTCGACGGCGACGCCCTGTTCGAGTGCGAGGCGCAGTACCGGCACGGCGACTGCTCGAACTGCATCATCTGCCCGAGCGGCTGCCACATCATTTTCAGCGAGCCGATCAACGACGTGACGCCCGAGGAGCGCGAGGAGCTTCTGAAAACCTACACGCAGCTCTTCGTCAAGGCGGACGTGGCGATGACGACGGGCAAGGGGTACCGGGCGTATTCCCGCTACATCGACGTCGACTCCTTCGTGGACTGGTACATCGTAAACGAGCTCGTGAAGAACTATGACTCCGGCTTCACGACGAGCTGCTACTGCTTTGCGAAGGACGGGAAGATCTACATGGGGCCGTGCTGGGACTACGACACCTGCATGGGCAACCAAGTCGTGGCAACGTGCCTCGATCCGATCGGGTACCACGTCTCGACCTCGCAGTACAACCCGTGGTATCAGAACCTGATGGCGGACAAGGACTTCACCGAAGCCCTGCACACGCGCTGGACCCAGCTCGTCGACGACGGCGTGATCGACGCCTTCATGCAGATGATCGACGATCAGGTCATCAACATCGCGGCGTCGGAGAAGATGGACCACAAGACCTTCCGCGACGCGATGCAGTACACCGGTCTGCGCGGGCACCTGTCCCTCTTCAAGTACGAGCAGGAAGTCGAATACCTCAAGGACTGGCTGACCAAGCGCATCGCCTGGCTGTCGTCGGAGTGGTACGATCAGAGTTTAAGTAAGAAGTAAGAGACGGGAATGGCGAATTAAGAATTCAGAATGCAGAATGAAGAATGAACGGTCGTGAAGCTGTATTGCTCGTTCAGCCGCACGACCGTTTTTCATTGGAAACCGCAGGTTTCCTTCCTCCATTCTTAATTCTTCATTCTTAATTCTTCATTCCAATAACACTACTGAATAATCAGCAGATTCTTCTCTTTGATCAGCCGCACCTTGATCCCCGCCTTGGCGAAGCGCTCGGTGAGCTCGGCAATGCTGTACTTCTCCGACGCGTGATCGCGAACCCATTCGTATTCCGACCGGTAGAGGTCGCGGGCAAACTTGAACGACGATTTCAGCATGGAGAGCGGCAGGAGCGTCTCCTCGCCGAGCTTCACCGTCAGATCCGTCTTGTCCCCGAAGACCACGAGCGCGTCGTGCAGTCCCGTCCCCATCTCGAAGGCGGGCAGGATCCCGTTCGCGCTCCCCGGCGTGAGCTCCGCGTCGTAGAGCGTGACCATTTCGCCGCCGTCCGGGATGCGTCCGCGATACACGGATTTATGCACCTCCTCGAGCGGGAGGGAATCGACGATCTCACCGTCCGATTCGAGGCACAGCGTATCCCCGGACTTTGCGAACGTGAGCTTCGCGTCGCCGCCTTCCCCGCTCCCGGTGAGGGTGAAATACCCCTTCGCCGGAACGGTCCAGCCGTCGAGCTTCTGCGCTCTGCCCCCCGTGCCGAGGGTCCAGCCGTCGAGGGAGAGGTCCTCGTCCCCGCCGTTGTAGAGCTCAACGAACGCCTCGTCCGTGCCGCGCAGCGCGACTTCGTTCAGCACGAGCCCGTCGGCGAGCTTCGCGGTCTCCTCGGGGAAGGTCACGGTGAGCTTCGCGGTTTTCGCCGTGAGGATCAGGCTCCCGTTCGAGATCATGCCGCCCTCCGCCGTCGCCTCGGCGCCCTCCGGGAGATCCAGCGGGATCGGCGTGGACTGCAAATACTGCCGCTCCTCGCCGTCGGTCATGCGGAACCAGCCGAGCTCGCCCTCACCTTCTCCGTTGAGCGCGACCGAGAGCGTCGAGAGCTTTTTCCCGGACTTCTTTTCCGTCGCCGAGAGGACCACGTCCACGCGCCGGATCGCAAAGGAGCGCAGGCCCGACACGTTGGTCATCCAGGCTGCGAGGCTCCCGCCGGCGACGTGCAGCTTCTTCGCCGTGTATTCCATCTCGGGCAGCATGGCGAGGGTCAGATCCCCGATCTTCTCCTGCACCCGGGAGGGCTTGAAGACCGCCGTCGCGAGGGTGCAGAAGTACATGTACACCCGGTTCGCGAAGGTCTCGTTCTTCATGAGGTTGTTGTAGACGTTGCGGATGAGCAGGGCGCTCGTCCCGTCGATCGTGTGATAGGGATCCTTCGAGAAGCCGTGCCCGTTGCCGAAGGAGAGGTCGAGGTCCTTGAGCAAGAACCGCCACCGCCCGTCGTAAATGCCCTCGGCGTCCGGCTGGTATCCGTCGACGCTCCGCCGAAAGGCGCGCAGGTTGTTGTCCGGCCAGTCGGAGTTGCCGCAGTAGAGCTCGGTGCACATGTATTCGATGAAGTTGCGCAGATCGATCACCTCTCCCGTCCGCTCCAACGTCGACGAGAGCTTCGGGTCGAGGGCGGCGAGCTTGATGAGCAGCTTGGTGAAGTCCTTCACCGCGGTCTCCACTTCCTCCTCCGGCGCGCAGTCGAGCGTCCACATGCTCCCGCCGTAGTTCTCGTAGGAGCCGGAGAGGATCGTCAGCTCCTCCTCCGGGACGCCGAAATGGGCCTCGAAGAAGTCCGCGTCGTAATCCTCGATCATCATGAAGACGCCGCGGTATTTGCCGTTGATGAACTCCGTCACGGGGCGCATCGCGGGGACGATCTGTCCCGTCCCCTCGCACAGACTGATCTGCAGCGGCGTCGCGATGACGTTGTTGCCCTCGTTGTTCGAGCCGCCGCGGAGCAGGATGGTGTTCGCAAAGGACAGGGTCCGCCCGGTCATGGGATCGCGGTAGCCGGGGAAGAGATCGAGGGTGAAGGTGCCGTGGAGGGCGTATAGGACTTGCGGCTGAAGATCTTCAGGGATTTCTGCGTGTTCGCCCTCGTCCAGCCGCCGTTGACGCGGATGCCGGCGTTCGAGGAATAGTCGAAGGCCCCCTGCCCGCTCTCGGAGAATTCCATGGAGGTCGGGCGCTCCCATTCGATGCCGCTGTTATAGAAGTTCGCGTTGGTATTGCCGAGGACCCAGCCCTTCGGATTGCCGTGCTTCTTCGCGTCGTCCCGCGCCTTTCCCTCGACGAGGATGCCGGTCTCATAGCCGTACAGCCCGTCGGGTTCGGAGACGAGGGAGAAGACCGGCGTGGTGAAGCGGCCCTCGGGCGCGGAAAAATAAGTAAAGGTATGGCATTGACCGACCTGCTTCCGACCGTCGAAGAGCGCGGCTCGGATCACGGCGCATTCCGTGACCCCGTCGCCCGTCTCGTTGTAGGGGATGCGGAAGTCGCTTTCCGCCACCTGAGAATCCGCCGTGGGTTCCATCGCCGTGGACGTGGTGTAGCGGATGCGGTACCCGGAATCGGTCGAGAGGAGCAGCCGCGACGGGCGTTCGTCCTCCGGATAGATGCCGGGTTCGGCAGACGGCGTGATGACGGGCTCCTCTTCCTTCGGCGCGGCGACGATGATCCGTCCCTCCTCCGGGTCCGCGGCGGGCGTCGATCCCGCGGGCGAGCAGGCGGAGAGGACAGCGGAGAACAGGATCGTCAGCGCGAGGAAGAGGGAGATGCCGGCGGATTTCGGGTTTCTCATGGTCAGAACACATCCTTTTCGGTCATACGAGGTCGGGCGGCATCCGGTTTACGGCCCTTTGCGCACCCAGACGGTCATTTCGCGGGTGTCCTCCCGGTTGTCCCAGAAGGCATAGGGGATCGCGCGGATCGTGACTTCTTCGGCGTCCGCGCCTTCATAGCGGCGGTAGAGCGCATCGGTGTTCCAGGCCCTCCGGCGGATGGCGGGCCCGACGATCGCCGTGCTGCCCGGGAAGAGGGTCGAATCGGTCTCGGCCGTGAAGTCCCCGGGATCGCGGACGGATAGCGCGTCGAGGCAGTCGCCGTTGTCCGCGGATTCGAGGCAGTAGACCACCGGACCGCGCATCAGGGCGACCCGTCCGTCGTCCTCGCGCAACAGCGGGTTCGATTCGACGAATTCGACGGGCATCGGCAAGTCGAGCTCGACCGTGTCGCCGTCCCGCCACGCGCGGCGCAGAACGGCATATCCCTTCGTGACGGCGGGATGCTCTTCTTCGCCGTTGACGCGGACGGAGAAGGTGCGCGCCCATCCGGGGATGCGGAGCGCGAGGCCGTATGTGCCGCCCGACAGGGTAAACGTGAGGTGTCCGTCCCAGGGGTAGTTCCCGGTCTGGGACAGGCTCACCCGCTGTCCGCCGACGTCGAGGGACACCTCCGAGCCGACGTAGAGGTGCGCGTACACCGTGTCGGCGGAGGCGGAGTAGACATAGCTGCCGAGCGAGGTGATCATGCGGGCGAGATTCGGCGGGCAGCAGGCGCATCCGAACCAGCCGGGACGCTTCGACCGGATGTGTCCGACGACGCCGGCGTTCTTCGTCGCGCGCTCCCACACGGAGAGCGGGTTGGTGTAGAAGAAGTGCTGACCGTCGAGCGCCATGCCGGAGATCGTGCCGTTGTAGAGGAGCCGTTCCATGACGTCGGCATAGCGGCTGTCGGGATCCATGCGCAGCATCCGCTTGGCGAAGAACACCATCGAGATCGCGGCGCAGGTCTCGTTGTAGGCGGAATCGTTCGGGAGGTGATAGTCGAACGTGAACGCCTCGCCCCAGACCTGGGATCCGACGCCGCCCGTCACATACATCTGGCGGTTCACGACGTTGTCCCAGAGGTTCCGGGCAGCCCGCGCGAGGCCTTCGTCCCCGGTTTCCGCCGCGACATCGGCGACGCCGGTGTAGAGATACCCGGCCCGGACGCTGTGACCGACGGCCTCGGTCTGCTCGCGGATCGGCTTGTGGGACTGGTTGTACTTCTTGTCGACGCGATCGACCCGTCCGCCGCCCCAGAAGCCGCGGTGGTCCCGCCGTTCGAGCTCCCAGTCGAAGAAGTGGGGCTCGGTCCCGCGGGCGTCGACCATGTATTTGGCGAGGTTCAGGTATTTTTCGTCCCCGGTCGCGCGATAGAGGCGGCAGAGGGCGAGCTCGAGCTCCGGATGCCCCGGATAGCCGTGGAGCTTCCCTTCCTCCGGCCCGATCTTCTCGTCGATCAGATCGACAAAGCGGCGCATGATCGAGAGGAGCTTGTCCTTCCCCGTCGCCTCGTAATACGCCACGGCGGCCTCGGTCATGTGTCCGGCGCAGTAGAGCTCGTGGCAGTCGAGGAGGTTCGTGAACTTTTCGTCCGGCGCTTCGATCTGGAAATAGGTGTCGAGGTAGCCGTCCTCCTCCTGCGCCTGCCCGATGAGATCGATCACCCCGTCGGCGGTCTTCTCGAGCTCCGCGTCCGGCGCGATCGTCAGGCGGTAGGCGACGGCCTCGAGCCACTTCGCAACGTCGCTGTCCTGGAAGACGTAGCCGTGGAAGCTGCCCTCCTCGAGTCCCGCGGCGATGCGGAAATTGGCGATGGCGTGGCTCGGCTCGGTGTCCGGCACCCGGTCGTTGAGGACGCGCCACTGATAGGGGATGATCTTCTCCTTGGCGATGTCCTGATAGCGGCTCCAGAAGCCGTCCCGGACCGTCACGGCCTTGAGCGGCGCGAATTCGTTGGTGATGAGGGACATGATGGTTCTCCCGTTCTCAGAAGCAGTATTCGACGGGGGCGGCGGTGAAGGAGCAGATCACGGCTTTCGCGTTTTCGAGGGCGAAGACCGCGGTGTTGCCGTCGCCGGGCGTGTACATCGCGCGGAGAGAGGGGTATGCGTCGAGCATGTGTTCGGCCGCCTTCACATCGTCGACGAGGACGGCGTCCGCGGTGAGGCGGATCCAGCGTCCGTCGGCCGCCATCGCGCAGATCTCCACCTTCGGACAGGCGAGCATCTGCTTGGCGACGTTCTTTTTCAGCCCGGTCTGGATGGTCAGCTTGCCGTCCCAGCAGTCGACCGTGCCGAACGGACGGACGCGCGGCTGCCCATCCTCGACGGTGGCGAGGTAATAGGTGCCGCAGGCTTTCAGAAATTCGTAGACTTCGTTCATGGGGCGCCTCCTGTATGATATGTTTTTAGTATCCAAGATTGGCCGAGGTCCAGTCGTCCGCCGCGGCAAGCAGCTCCGCCACGCGCGGGATCATCTGATCGGACATCCAGCAGTCGGTGAAGAAGACGACGGCGTATTCCCGCTCCGCCATCCACCGGTCGATCGCCATCATCGCCTCGTCGGCGTCGGTGAAGCTCGTGACGGTGAGATCCGGCGTGATCGGGCAGAACCCGGCCTCTCTGAGCGCTTCATCCGCCGCCGCGTCGCCGGTCGAGAGGGTCAGGCGGGTCTTCGTGTGCGTGTAAACGGCGATGCGCTCGTTCGCCGCTTCGAGGGATCCCACCAGATCATCCGAATCGTCCGTCGCGACGCCGTACTGCCCGCGGACCGCACCCGCGAGGATCGTCTCCGGATCGGCGTCGTCCCAGAGAAAGACGGTATAGTCCAGCCCCGCCTCCCCGAGTCCCACCGACGCGACATAGGATGCGCCTTCCTCGGGCGAGGTGCAGAGCAGATAGAGCCGATGGCGCGTGTCTTCCCGCTCGGGCGCTGCCGGAAGGAATCCCGGACCTCCGCGCTGCCAGCCCGCGTCCGCCTCGTAGACGGCTGCAAGCTGTTCGAGCGTGAAGCGGGAATCCCCACTCAGAAGCCGCATGGTGACGGTCCCGTCGTCGGATGTGAGGGTCTCCCGCCGGATGCCGAGCGCGTCGCACACCGGGGCGGCCTCGACATAGAAGGTCGTCTCGTCGCGGTAGATGCCGATGCCCTCGACGATCTCCCCGTTGACCGCGGCGGAGCCGTTCTTCGAGAAGAGGATCGACACATAAGCCCCCGTCGCGGTGTTCTCGAAGAGGAGGTTGCCCTCCGCCGGCATCGAAAACGTCACGCCGTCGAGCGCGCTGAAGAGGTCCGCGGGGACGTAGGTCTTCCCGTCGCGGATCACGAGCGGCTCGAGGGGATCGCGGTACCACGCCTCATCCCCGGTGAAGAGGGAGGGCAGCGCGGCTCCCGCGGGAACGGAAACGAGGACACAGGCCGCGAGCAAAACCAAAAGACCGATCTTCCACCGCCGCATACGCGCCCTCCTTTCCCTTTTATCGAGTCTTATCCGGTCATCGTCCGAAACCCGCCCGGCGGATTCCTTCTATATCTTACTTATCTTACTTCTTATCTCTCGCCGCGGTAGTACGCCACCGCCAGATCCACGACCAGACCGTAGCTCTTCGCGCCGGGCGTCCCCTGCATCACGAGATAGGTGTTGTTCACCGTATTCGACACGGTCGCGGCGGTGTTCTCGCGGTACTTGTCGAAGAACACGCTGTAGCAGTAGAGATCGTACCGCACGCGCACGTCGAGAGATTCCGCGATCTCCTTCCGCACCTCCTTCGCCCCGGCGGACGAGAGCGCGGAGGAGAGGTATTCGTAGAGGTTCAGATACCCGGAGTACTGCATGTACGGGTCGTCGGACGCGATGCACACGAGGAACGCCATGAAGTTGGCCTCGTCCTCCCGCGCGATCCCCCGCTGATGCGCCATCTCGTGCGCCGTCGTGTAGACGTTCACGAAATCGGGGTAGTTCGTGTTGAGGTTCGCTTCCCCGGTGAAGAAGGTGTACATCCCGGAGATGTGCGTGTAGGTCATATAGTCGGAGAGGACGATCTCCTTCACCGGCGCGTCGAGGCGGGCGAGGAAGGTGCAGTCCTTCGATACCTTCTCATACGCGTCGAGGCAGAGGCGCACGCACTCGTCGTGGCTGTACGGGCGCACGGAGCCGTCGTCGTAGAAGATCATGATTTTGTCCGAGAGCTCGTTGAGCCGGTCCACCACGATCCGCGCCGTGTCCGCGAGCTCGTCCGCCGTCACCTTCGTGCGCTCGATGCCGAGCTTTTTGTCGAGCCCGGTGGTCCGGTAGCCCGCGCCGAACACGAAGACGAACATCGCGTAGAGCAGCACCCCGGCGGAGAGGATCCCGATCAGCGCGCGCGCAAAATACCGCCGGCTCCGCGCGCCTTTGCGGCAGGCGAGGACGATGACGGCGACGAGGATCACCGGGCTCCCGAGAAGGAGGAATTCCGCGAGGGAAAACGGGATCCACCCGGTGAGATGCGCGAGGAGGATGCGGATGTGCGAGGACACGCGCCCGTTGAACGCATCCGCGAAGGTCGGGGAGAGAACGTAGCCGATGTTGATGCCGAGCGCGGCCAGCCCGAGGAGGAAGAACACCATCGAGAGGGCGGGCACATAGCGGTTGACGCGGCGGTAGAGTCGTACCATGAGAAACTCCTTCAGTCGGGAGATCCGGGGAGAGGGGCTTCGAGCCCCAGCGAACGCAGGAGGGCAATCATATCCTCGGGGAGCGGGGCAGAGACGGTCATCTCCTCCCCGGTCATGGGATGCGGAAAGGTCGTCGTATGGGAATGCAGGGCGTGGCGCGGGATCAGGGGCGAGGCGGCTCCGTAGAGCGAATCTCCGGTGATCGGGCAGCCGATGCCGGCGAACTGCACGCGGAGCTGATGCGTCCGGCCCGTGACGGGTGAGCAGAGCACGAGGCTGTGTCCGTTCGCTTCGGCGAGCACCCGGTAGCGCGTCACGGCGAGCTTGGCGCCGTCCGCGTCGGGGGGACATTCCTCACGCTCGATGACGCTGTCCGGCTTGCGGCGCATCCAGGAGCGGATCTCACCCTCGCGCTCCGCCGGGATCCCGTCGAGGACGGCGAGATAGCGCTTTGCGATCCGGCCCTCGGTCATCGCCGCATACATTTTATAGGAAGCGTCCTTCGTGTTTGAGGTCAGCATGCAGCCGCTCGTGTCCCGGTCCAGGCGGTTGACCGGGCGGAAGACGTAGACGCGGTCGCGGTAGCGATAGGCCAGCGCATTCGCCGCGGTGTCGAGGTGGTGGCCCTGCGAGGGATGCGCGGGCATGTCCGGCGGCTTGTTCACGGCGGTGATCCATTCGTCCTCATAGAGGATCCCGAGGGGAAGGTCCGCCGGGATGAGATACGGGCTGACGTCCTCGGGGCGGTCCTCCACGGCGAGGGAAAGCACCTCCCCCTCCCGGAGGACATGGCGCACCGTCACCCAGCCGCCGTCGATTTGGATGCCGTTCTCGGAGAATTTCAGCCGCTTCAGAAGATTCGAGGAATACCCGAGGTCGCGGGTGAGGAATTCGCGGATCGTCTTCCCCGCGTGCTCCGGGCCGATCGGGATGTCCATTCAGCTCTCCACCGGACGCCAGTAGGTGTAGAACGCGATGATCGTGCGCTCCGCGCCGCCGTGTTCGAGGTCGTGCGCCGTGATGACCACGCCCTCGAGCGAGAGCAGCTCCCACGCGTAGAGATCGTCGATCTTCGTGCGCATGACGGTCTCCGCGCCGCAGTAGACGATCAGCTCGTCCTCCCGCTTCACGATGACGCCCGCGCGCCCGATGACCTCCTCGATCCCGTCGATCCGTTCGGTCACGCACTTGATGGCGCGCTCGTTCAGATAGTTCGCCAGATCGTTCTTGTACCGCTTGGAATGAACGTTTTTACTCTTCGTCCAGCCCTTTGTTTTTTTAAGCATTTCCACCTCATAAACACGTTAACATTTTGTGAACCCTGCTGAAATTGAACTTTTTTTCAAAAACTATTGCAAAATCAGGCGCGAGGGGCTATGATTAAGAGACTGTGAAGGCCTCCGGGCACGGATGTCCGGCTTTCGCACGCAGATCATCTTCTTTGATTATATCACAAACGCGCCTCCGTGGAAACAGGAAAATATGAATTTTTGCGAAGAAATTCATCCCCTCCCGCGGCCGTGTCCCCGCTGAGGCGGACTGCGGTTTCCGGGCAGCACGGCGGACAATCCAAGAAAGGCATGGAACTGCTTATGCTTCCGCTTGACAAGTTTTCAGATGCGGCCGCGTCGGCGATCCGCGAACAGGGACTTTCCCCGGACGCTGTGACCTTCGCCGTGCGGATGGATCTGGATTTCGACGGAAACTTCGGCGAATCGTGGCTGGTGTATGAGAAAGACACGCGCACGATCCACCGGCTCCTCGGCGATCCCGATTCCATTCCCCGCAAGAAGCAGAAACACGGCCACACCGACCTCGATGACTACGGCAAGATCGAATATGCCGCGTCCGTCTCCTACCTCGACAGCTTTTCGATGGACTACACCTCCGATCTGAACGTCGACACCTGCCTCTCCTCGACGCGTCTGCTCGTCCTGACGCACGGCACCCCCCGCCCCGAAGTCGACGAAGACCTCGACCGCGAGGAAAAGGACAAGATCTACGAGGCGTGGAACGAGGGCGCCGTCACCGAGATCAAGGCGCAGAGCACCAACGCGACCCGCCAGCGCCTCTTCGCGTTCTGCGAGCTCGTGGAGCGGTTCCTGCGCGGCGACGAGGTCGGGGACGACGACCAGATCTTCGAGCAGTTCAACGCGAAATGCCCGAAATGCGGCCACGTCTACGAAAATCAGTACCGCCGGGTCTGCACCCATTGCCAGAACAAGAACGCCATCATCCAGCGGCTGCTCGAATTCCTCGTGCCCTACAAGTGGCAGGTCGCCCTCGTGATCTTCTGCATGATCGCCTCCTCCGCCATCTCCCTCGTGAGCCCGATCATCAACGGCCGGATCCTCTACGACAACGTCATCAACGCGCGCGGCAAGTGGCACTCCCTGACGAAGCTCTTCATCGTGCTCTCCGTCATCGTCGCCCTCGCCCTGCTCTCCCTCTTCGTCAACATCATCCAGAACCGCACGAACGCGAAGCTCTCGACCCGCATGATGAAGCAGATGAAGCAGAAGGTCTTCGACTCCATGCTCTCGCAGTCCCTCTCCTACTTCAACAACAACACGACGGGCCGCCTCATCAACCGCGTCAACTACGACGCCGAGCGCATCCGCTCCTTCTACATCGACGGTCTGCCGCCCTTCATCATCAACGCCCTGAACTTCGTCGGCCTGACCTTCTTCCTCTTCTGGCTGAACTGGAAGATGACCCTCATCGTGTTCATCCCGGTCCCGCTGATCGTCGTGATCTTCCGCGTCATGCTCCCGAAGCTGTGGCGGATGTACTCCCGGCAGTACCGCGCGTCCTCGTCCCTCAACTCGATGCTGGGCGACAGCCTCAACGGCATCCGCGTGGTCAAGGCGTTCGCCAAGGAAGCCGAGGAAACCCACCGCTTCTACAAGTATTCGGACCGCCTGTACGCGGCGAACCTCAAGGTCAACATCACCGCCCTGACGATCTTCCCGATCGTGTCCCTCCTGATCGGCATGTCCTCGCAGGCGATCTGGGGCTTCGGCGGCCTCGAGGTCATGGGTCAGCACATGACCTACGGTGAATTCACCACCTACCTCGGCTACATCGGCATGATCTTCGGCCCCCTGCAGTTCTTCTCCACGTTCACCAACCTCGTGACCGACACCATCAACGCCGCGCAGCGCATGTTCGAGGTCCTCGACATGGTCCCGGACGTCATGGAGGACCGCGAGCCCATCGTCAAGGACACGTTCGACGGCGACATCGAATTCAAGAACGTCTCCTTCCACTATAACCCGAACCGTCCGATCCTGAAGGACGTCAACATCAAGATCCACGCGGGCGACAACATCGGCCTCGTCGGGCACACCGGCTCCGGCAAGTCCACCATCGCAAACCTCATCACCCGCATGTACGACCCGATCTCCGGGCAGATCCTCATGGACGGCACCGATCTCAAGAAGATCAAGATGT
>JAFPWV010000017.1 GCA_017412675.1 Clostridia bacterium | reverse complement strand
GGTGTCGGGAGCGGGCTTCTCTTCGAGGGAGTGACCGGTCACATCGTCCACGATGCCGATGGTGAAGTTGGCCTTCGGGCAATCCTTGGCGAGGTTCTCATATACGGCGAAGATGGACTGCGGCGGGGTATCCTTGGAACCGAGACCGTAGCGGCCGCCGACGACCTTGATGTCGCTTCTGCCGGTGACGGCGAGAGAGGTGACGACGTCGAGGTAGAGCGGTTCGCCGAGGGAGCCGGGCTCCTTGGTTCTGTCGAGGACGGCGATTTTCTTCACGGTAGCGGGGATCGCTTCCGCGAGCTTCTGCGCGACGAACGGGCGGTACAGGCGGACCTTCACGAGGCCGACCTTCTCACCGGCTGCGAGCATGTAGTCGATGACTTCTTCCGCGACGTCGCAGACGGAACCCATGGCGACGATGACGCGGTCTGCGTCCGGAGCGCCGTAGTAGTTGAAGAGCTTATAATCGGTGCCGATCTTCTCATTGACCTTGTCCATGTACTCCTCGACGATCGCCGGGAACGCGTCGTAGTACTTGTTGCAGGCCTCTCTGTGCTGGAAGAAGATATCGCCGTTTTCAGCGGAACCGCGGAGAATGGGATGCTCCGGATTCAGCGCGCGGGAACGGAAGGCAGCGATGGCGTCCTTGTCGACCATAGCGGCAAGATCGTCGTAGTCCCACACTTCGATCTTCTGGATCTCATGGGAGGTACGGAAACCGTCAAAGAAGTTCAAAACCGGGACTCTGCCCTTGATGGTGGCGAGGTGAGCGACCGCGCCGAGGTCCATGACTTCCTGCGGGTTGGATTCGGCCATCATAGCGAAACCGGTCTGACGGCACGCGTAGACGTCGGAATGATCGCCGAAGATGTTCAGAGCGTGAGAAGCGACGCAGCGCGCGGAAACATGAATGACGCAGGGAAGGAGTTCGCCCGCGATCTTGTACATGTTCGGGATCATCAGAAGAAGACCCTGGGACGCGGTGTAGGTCGTGGTGAGCGCACCGGCTGCGAGGGAGCCGTGAACCGCACCGGCAGCGCCTGCTTCGGACTGCATCTCGATCACCTTGACGGTATCGCCCATGATGTTCTTGAGGCCGCCGGCAGACCATGTGTCGGTCACGTCAGCCATCACAGAGGACGGCGTGATCGGGTAGATGGCGGCGACTTCCGTGAATGCGTATGACGCATGCGCGGCAGCGGTGTTGCCATCCATGGAAAGTTTTTTTCTTGCCATGCTTGTATATCCTCCATAAAAAATATTGACAAAGGATGGTTGAAGCGCAGGAATGCATTTCAATCCGATCTATTATACCGCAAAAACGGCGCGATGTAAAGGCTTTTTCGCGAGAAATTTGTATGGGATACGAAAAAAGAGGAGAACCGCTTGAAAAGGACGGCTCTCCTTTGTGGATTCAGTTCGCTTTCTGGGCAGCTGCCTGCGCCTTCAGGCGATTCTCGGTGTTGAGGATCTTCTTGCGCAGCCGGATGGATTTCGGCGTGACCTCGATCAGCTCATCGTCCGCGATGAATTCGATCGCCTGTTCGAGCGAGAAGATCTTCGGCGGAACGAGGCGGAGCGCTTCGTCGGCGCCTGCGGAACGGATCGCGGTGAGGTGCTTCTTCTTGCAGACGTTTACGGCGATATCGACCTTCTTCGGGCATTCGCCGACGAGCATCCCTTCGTAAACGGGCGTCTGGACGCCGATGAACATGACGCCGCGGTCCTGCGCGTTGAAGAGGCCGTAAGAGGTTGCTTCTCCGTCTTCCGACGCCACGAGGGAACCGGTGAAGCGGGTGACGACATCGCCCTTGTAGGGCTCATAACCGTTGAAAATGGAGTTCATGATGCCCTCGCCGCGGGTATCGGTCATGAATTCGGACCGGTAGCCGAAGAGGCAGCGCGCGGGGATCGAGTATTCGATGCGCATCCGGGAGCCGTGCAGGCCCATTTCGAGAAGTTCGCCGCGGCGAGCGCCAAGCTTTTCGACGACCGCGCCGACGGAATCCTCCGGAACGTCGATCGTGACCTTTTCCATCGGCTCGCAGCGCACGCCGTCGATGGTCTTGTAAATGACGCGCGGCGTGGAGCAGCAGACCTCGTAGCCTTCGCGGCGCATCGTCTCAATGAGGATCGAGAGGTGCATTTCGCCGCGGCCCGCAACTTTGAAGCTGTCGGTGGTCTCGCCGTCCTCGACGCGGAGGGAGACGTCCTTCAGGGTTTCCTTGTAGAGACGTTCCCGGATCTGGCGGGAGGTGACGAACTTGCCTTCACGGCCGGCGAACGGGCTGTCGTTGACGGAGAACGTCATTTCGAGCGTCGGCTCGGAGACCTTCACGAATTCGAGCGGTGTGGGATCGAGCGGGGAAGTGATGGTATCGCCGATCGTGATGTCCGAAGCGCCCGAGAAGCAGACGATGTCGCCCATCATCGCCTCGGTAACGGGCTTGCGGGTCAGACCGTCGATCGTGAAGAGGGAGACGATCTTGGTCTTCTTCGGCGGCGCGTCCGGTGTGTGGTAGTTGACGATCACGGCTTCTTCACCCTGACGGATGACACCGCGTTCGATCCGTCCGATCCCGATGCGCCCGACATAATCGTTATAGTCGATGGAAGAGACGAGGAGCTGCAGCGGCGCGTCGGCATCGCCTTCGGGGGCCGGAATGTGTTCGAGGATCGTGTCAAAAAGCGGATCGAGGTTCTCTCCCATTTCGTAAGGCGAGAGGGAAGCCTTGCCCGTTCGTCCGGAGCAGAAGAGCACCGGGGAATCGAGCTGTTCGTCGGTCGCGTCGAGATCGAGCAGGAGTTCGAGGACCTCATCCGGCACCTCGTCGAGGCGGGCGTCGGGACGGTCGATCTTGTTCACGACGACGATGATCCGGTGTCCGAGCTCCATCGCCTTGCCGAGCACGAAGCGCGTCTGGGGCATGGGACCTTCCGCCGCATC
>JAFPWV010000169.1 GCA_017412675.1 Clostridia bacterium | reverse complement strand
GGGTGGAGTCCAGAGGCGAGGAACCGCGCCTTTGGGAGCGGTGATTGACAAGAGGGCGGCTCCGGAGCCCTCTTGTCCGCCAGCCGCGCAGGCGAAAAAAACAATCGACTTGGTCGATTCCTAATCCGCAAGCGTCAGCGCGCCAGCAGACGAATCGATCCAACCCGCTCTTCGCGGGCTTGCGAAGTGAGCCCGCCGTGTGTCCCCGCAAAGGTGCAGCGGTTCGTGTTCGGCCTGTTTTGATTCTGAAACCGCTTGCGGTTTCTTCCTCAATTCTGAATTCTGCATTCTGAATTCTGAATTCCACACCTCTACCTTCACACTTAAACGATGTCATTTCAAATCCTTTACGCTTCTCCCTCCTTCGTCGTTGCCGTCAAGCCGTTCGGCGCCCTGTCCGAGGATGACGGCTCGCCCGACTGTATGCCCGCTCTGCTCCGGGCTGCGGGGATCACGACGCCGTACCCCGTCCACCGCCTCGACCGCACGACCGAGGGCCTCATGCTCTGGGCAAAGACCCGCGAGGCCGCTGCGATCCTCTCGGAAGAAGTCCGAACCGGCGCGTTCTCCAAAATCTACCGCGCGCTCATCACGGCCTCGCCCGATCTGCCGCCGTCCGGAGAGATGCGCGACTTTTTGTATTTCGACCGGCGCCGCGACAAGGCCTTCGTCGTCTCCGGGGAACGGAAAGGCGCGAAGGAGGCCGTTCTCCGCTATTCCCTCGGCACGCCCTTCGACTGGCGCGGACACCTCCTCACCCCCGCCCGCGTCGAGCTTCTCACCGGCCGCACGCACCAGATCCGCGTTCAGTTCGCCGCGCGCCAAAGCCCCCTCGCCGGAGACGGCAAATACGGCAGCCGCCTGAATTACAAGGGCCCGGCGCTGTTCTGCGAGGAGATCTCGTTCGCTTGGGAGGGGGAACCGGTCACGATCCGGCTGCCCGGCCTGCCCGACTGAACGACGCCCCCAAAGGAGCTTTCCATGTCCAACGCCATATCCCTTCCCGCCTCCCTCGTTCCCCTCGTCGTCGCGTGGTACCGCTCCAACGCGCGGCCGCTGCCCTGGCGCTCGACGGGGGATCCCTACCGCGTCTGGCTCTCCGAGATCATGCTCCAGCAGACGCGCATCGAGGCCGTCATCCCGTATTATTACCGCTTCCTCGACGCCTGCCCGACGGTCGAAGCCCTCGCCTCCGTCGACGACGACGTCCTCATGAAGCTCTGGGAGGGCCTCGGGTATTACAGCCGCGCGCGCAACCTGAAAAAGGCCGCCGGCATCATCGTCCGGGAATACGGCGGCGCGATCCCGCCCGATCCCGCGCTGCTGAGACGTCTCCCCGGCATCGGGGAATACACCTGCGGCGCGATCTCGTCCATCGCGTTCGGCCTTCCGGAGCCCGCCGTCGACGGCAACGTCCTCCGCGTCCTCACCCGCGTCACGGCCTGCCCCGACGACATCGCGCTCCCGCAGACGAAGAAGGCCTTCCGCGACGCGCTCGCCGCCGTCTATCCCCTCGGTCCGGAGGCGGCGCGCTTCACCGAGGGCCTCATGGAGCTCGGCGAGGTCGTCTGCCCGCCAAACGGGGAACCGCGCTGCGACGCCTGCCCGCTGCACGCACTCTGCCGGGCCGCCGAGGAGGGAACGGTCGACCGGTATCCGGTGAGATCGCCGAAGAAGGAGCGCCGCATCGAGAATCTGACGGTCCTGCTCCTGCGCTGCGGCGGGAAATATGCCATTCGGCGGCGTCCCGCGGGCGGACTGCTCGGGGGGATGTGGGAATTCCCGCACGTCCCGGGCTCGCTCACGCCGGAGGAAGCCGTCCTTGCCGCCCGCGATCTCTGCCCCGGGATCGAGATCCGCGCGGATTCCGCTGTATCGCTGGGCCGGGCGAAGCACGTCTTCACCCACGTCGAGTGGCACATGACGGGCTGCCGGATCGATTTCGACGGCCCGTGCCCGCTGACGCTCGCCGCCCCCGACGAGATCCGCACCGCCTACGCCGTCCCGACCGCGTTCCGGAGGTGGAAGGACGAGCTGGAAGGGTGAGCTTTGGGAATTCAGAATTCAGAATGAAGAATGCAGAATGAAGGCGTTCTCGTTCTGAATTCTTTTTTCACGCTTCTTTCTCCTCCCGACTCCGCATTCTTCTCATTACACGTCCCATTATAAAAAAGAAAAGCCGGACATCCGTCCGACCTTTCTCTTTGCTGAGGAAATCACAGCTTTTCTGCAATCTTTTTGCGCTGTTCCTTTGGGACCTTCAGGAGGTCCATTGCCTGCTCTGCGTCGATTTTCAACGAATCCATCAGGTTTTTCACGGATTCTACCATGACCTGTTCTTTTCCTTCTTCAACCAATTCTTCAACGATCTTGCACATCTGCCGCTGTCCTCCTTCCGTATTCTTGAAAAAATCTACCCGTTCCGCGATTTCGCGGATCTGCATTTCTTTGGGATCGGTCCGGTGAAAATCACCGATCAGGCGTGTGAGGTCGTTTTCCTCGCCCGCGGGGGGAACATACGCACCGTTGACATAGACGATATGCGAACCGTCGCCGAAAGGAGCGGGGCTGCCGCCGTCTCCGAGGATCATCCGTTCGATGCGGGAAACCGGTTCGCCGCGCGCCAACGTGTCCTCCTCGGTGATAAAAATGACGTAATTCTCCTTCATCGCGGTATAGGGCTCGCCCTTTGCCAGCGACCGCGCATCCATGAGCGCGAGATTGAACCGTGCCCGTTCGGGAGGCGCGCCGGTGCTGTCCCGCTGAACTTCGATGTCAATGAGTCCGCCGCCCCGCTCACGCGCAAGGACGTCGAGAACGATTTCCCGGTCCACGAGGTTTGTCAGCCTCGTCTGCGCGCGCACCTCGATCACCTCGATGTCATCCCGATCCAAAATGATTCGGAGCATCCGCTCGGTCGTTTTCGGGCTGTTGTCGAACACCGTGGAGAGAAAGGTGTCATCGAAGAGGCGGAAGGCGGCTATGCGTCTCGCGTATGATTCAGGAATCCCGAAACGGTTTTTCTTCTCTTCCATACGCACGCCCTCCCTCTGAGGTCTCTTCACCGTTCTTATTATATCACATCCGTCCGGCCTTTGCAAGCCCTGTGCATTAAGATTCGATTAAACTCCCGGCTGCCGCTTGACAAAACGCGCGGGATATGCTACAATGGGGGTGAATAAACCCGACGAACAAGACAGGAGCGCTATGAACCGGACCAAAACCCGCCTCTCCACCATCCTATCGTTTCTCCTCAACCCGCGGCTCCTCCTCTGCGCGGGGATCGGCTGGCTCGTGACCAACGGCTGGGCCTATATTCTTCTCGCGCTGGGAAGCGTGCTGCGCATCGGCTGGATGATCGCGGTCTCTTCGGCGTACATGGCGTTTCTGTGGTTCCCCTTCACGCCGGAGAAGATCGTCACCCTCATCATCGCCATTGCGCTCCTGCGCCTCTTCTTCCCGCATGACCGCAAGACGCTCAAACGCCTCCGCGTCCTCAAGCGCTGGGCGGTGATGAAATGGAAGACAAGAAAGCGTCGGAAATGAGGAATGAAAAATGCCGAATGGCTCCGCGCCTAATTCTGAATTCTGAATTCTTAACTCTGAATTCGTCCAACTCCTCCTTCTGATTCCCACGCCTTCACAAACTTTTCATCAATTCCCTCTTGCATTTTCCCGTTTTTCTGATATACTATAAGCAGAAGCAAACCGAATCCCTGCACTGAAACGGAGGTACCCTATGAAATATGAAAACCGCTCCGGCGAATTTCTGAAAACCCTGTTCGTCATCATCGGCGTGATCGCTTCGATCAGCGCGCTGGCCCTCGTGGCATATTCCCTCTTCAAGAAGTATTTCCAGGTCACGTTCGACTGCGGCGACGAGGGCGAACGCTTCGACGCGGACGACGACGATTACTTCGCCGACGAAGACGACGAGCCCTTCGAGCCCATCCTCTGCTGCGACGAAGAGGAAGCGACGGACGAAGAAGAACCCGCGGAAAACGTCGGCGAATGACGTTCCCGCAAAAAGCAACCCATGAGAAAGAGACCGGATGACCGCCGGTCTCTGTTTTTTCGGATCCAAAAGGGGCTGAATTTACGAGATGCGATAACGCTTGCGGCGCGGCGATCCGCGTCTCCTTCTCCGGGTTTGCCGCATAAAAAATGCGTACCGTTTTTCAGGTACGCACTTTCTATTTTGGTGAACGAACTTGCGCCAGGCGCGTTCGTCATGTGGCTCCGGTCGCTGCCCGATCAGTTCCAATGCGCACGGAAGCCGCAGTTCCATTCTCTGCCGCCCCACGCGTCCTTCACGGTGACGATCATGTAGTTTTCGCCGTCCTTCAGCGTGGAGAGAACGAGGTCCTTATCCAGCGCGGCGTTGATGCCGTACTGCCAGTCCTGCGTCACCGCTTCGCCGTCGTCGGTGTAGATCTCGACGCCGTTCAGCCAGACGTGGATCGCGTTGTCGTAGTCGCCGTACAGGTTGATCTCGTCGCAGCTCTTGAGCGCTTCCACGGAGTCGACGTTGAAGGCCTTATAGAGGATGATGCCGTGGTTCTCGCCTTCCCAGCCTGCCGCACCGGAGCTCATCGGAGCCTTGCCGGTCGCCCACGTCTTCGCCGTCGCCGTGTCGGTCATGAAGTCCGGATGCGCCGCGATGTAGTCGGCCAGCTCGTCGGGTTCAAAGTGGCCGCCCGCCGCGGAGCCTTCCGCCTCGCCGTTGCCGTCGATGTACGGAGCCTTGAACACGGTGTACTGCCATTCTTCGTTCTGATCGAAGAGGGTGATGTCCTTCTTGGTGGAGCCCTTCTCGTAGGCGATGTAGGCGTCGAATTCACGGCCGCCCCACGCGTCCTTGATCGAGACGGCGATGTAGTTCTCGCCGAGGTGCAGGTAATCCTTGAAGCTCTTGTCTCCCTGGTTCGACTTGATCAGGTCGTAGCCGCCGTTCCAGTCCTGCGTGACGCAGTTGCCGTCGAGGATGAAGTACGGCTCGCCGTTCACATAGCAGTAAACGGTGTTGTCGTAGAACATGTAGTACTCGTACAGGGTGCTGTCCGCGAGGTCGTCCACGTTGAAGGTCTTATAGACCATCAGGCCGTGGTTGTTGTCCGGGTCGCTGGTGAACGGGGTGTCCGCCGCGATGGCCGCGTTGATGCAGTCGCCGAACGGAGCGTCCGCTTCTTCCCACTTTTCCATCATCGCGGTGTCCTTATACCACTCGGGGTTGGACGCCACGAAGTCGGCCATTTCGTCGTTCTCATAGTGTCCGCCGGATGCCCAGCCGGAGAATTCGCCGTTGCCGTCGATGTACTGGCACTCGAAGGAACGCCAATGCCAGGTGGACATCTGGTCGATCAGGGTACCCTCTTCCTTGCCGGCGGGCGTCTCGGTCGGGATCTCCGCGGCGGGTTCCTCGGCGGGGACCTCTTCCGCAGGCTTTTCCTCAGCCGGTTGTTCCTCAGCGGGAGTCTCCTCCGCCGGGGTTTCCGCGTCGGTGTTTGTCTGTGCACTCGAGCCGGTGTTCGACGGCGTCGAGGCGGGCTCACTCTTCGAGCAGGCCGCGAGCGTGCCGACGATCATGAGGACCGCGAGCAGAAGACTGAAAATCTTTTTCATCGTTTTTTGCATCTCCTTTGCTTGATGTGCGTCCTCAGTATAACGCCAAATCGCTGCTGCGTCAAGGGGGAACACCGTTTTTTCACATTTTTATTACACTTTGCGCATAATTCAGGAATGCTTTTCCGCGGGAGGCAGGCGTTTTTCGCGGTGTTTCTACAAAAAATTTCGATCCCAAAAAATATTTTGTGATGAATTTTATATAAACCTCTTGACAAATTTTCGGATCGTGCTATAATAGAGACGGAAAGACAAAGAAGGACAAAGAACCATCATGCCGAAATCACTCTACAGTCTCACCCTCTCCGACGAGGTGGTGGCGCGGATCGACCGCCTCGCCGTGCGCGAACGAACCAACCGTTCGGCCCTCGTCAACCGCATCCTTGCGGAATACTGCTCCCTCACGACGCCGGAGAAGCGCATCGAATCCGTCTTCGCGGCGGTGGAACGCGCGTTTTCCGGCTCCGGTGACCGCGCCGAGGACGGTGAGCTCGCGACCTTCCTCACGCCGAACGCGCAGACGATGTTCTTAAAGACCTCGCTCGCCTACCGCTACCGCCCGACCGTGCGCTATGATCTGCGCCTCTATCCCACGCTGACGGAGACCGGCGCCGCGGGCGAGCTGACGGTGACGTTCCGCACGCAGTCGTCGGAGCTGCTCGCGCGCATCGAGGCGTTCTTCCGCGCGTGGATCCGGGAGGAGAGCCGGCGGTGCGCCGAGGAGCGTCTCCCCCACCCGTCGTATGTGCTCGATCCCGGGCGCCTGACCCGCACGATCACCCCCCGCGTGACCCGGGAAGGCGAGGTCGTTCTCCCGGATCCGGAGGAGTTCGCCGCGCGCATCTCGGATTATGTCCGCCTCTTCGACGCCGCGATGAAATCGGCGGTCTGCGGGAAATGCTCCGCCGAAGAAGCCTGCGCCGCCGCATGGGAAACGGCGGAAGTGTAGGGAATTCAGAATTAAGAATTCAGAATTAAGAATTAAGAACCCAATTCTGAATCCCGCAACGCCTCATTCCTAATTCGTATATAATCTTGTAAGGATGTGATCGATATGCTGTCCCCCGAAAAGCTGACCCAGAAATCCCTTGACGCGCTCAAGACCGCGCAGACCCTCGCCGTGGAGCGTAACAACGTACAAGTCACCCCCGAGCACCTCGCATACGCCCTCGTCTCCCAGGACGGCGGCCTCATCGGCTCCCTCTTCGAGAAGATGGGCGTCGACACCCGCGCCTTCCTTTCGCGCCTCGAGACCGTCCTCAACGCGATCCCCGGCGTGACCGGCAGCGGCCGCGAGCCCGACAAGATCTACGTCTCGCCCGAATGCGACCGTGTCCTCGACCTCGCGCAGCGGATCGCCGAGCAGATGAAGGATGAATACGTCTCCGTCGAGCACTTCATGCTGGCCCTCTTCGAGCAGCCGACGGAAAAGCTCAAATCCCTCTTCCGCGAATTCGGGCTGAAGAAGGACGACTTCATGCAGGCCCTCGCGGGCGTGCGCAATTCCCGCGTGACCTCCGACAATCCCGAGGAGACCTACGAGGCCCTCAAGAAATACGGCACCGACCTCGTCGAGCGCGCACGCAGCCAGAAGATGGATCCGGTCATCGGACGCGACGCCGAGATCCGCTCGGTCATCCGCATCCTGTCGCGGAAAACCAAGAACAACCCGGTCCTGATCGGTGAGCCGGGCGTCGGCAAAACCGCCATCGCCGAGGGGCTCGCCCAGCGGATCATGCGCGGCGACGTTCCGGACGGCCTGCGCGACAAGACCGTCTTCTCCCTCGACATGGGCGCCCTCATCGCAGGCGCGAAGTTCCGCGGCGAATTCGAGGAGCGTCTCAAGGCCGTCCTGAACGAGATCAAGCAGTCGAACGGGCACATCATTCTATTCATCGACGAGCTGCACACCATCGTCGGCGCGGGCAAGGGCGAGGGCTCCATGGACGCCGGCAACCTCCTCATGCCGATGCTCGCGAGCGGGGAGCTGCACTGCTTG
>JAFPWV010000168.1 GCA_017412675.1 Clostridia bacterium | reverse complement strand
TTCATGAAGCCGAAATTGGTGCCGCCGTGGAACATGTAGAAATTCAGCGAGGCCCCCGCGTCGAGCATGTCGCGGAAGAGGGCGGCGATCTCCTCGGGCTGCCGGACGTGGTGCTCCTCGTACCAATGATCGAACCAGCCGACCCAGTATTCGCCGCACATCTTTGGCTGATCGGGGCGGAACTTTTCGAGCATGGCGAAGTTTTCCGCCGGATGGGAGCCGAAATTGGCCACGCAGAGGTAGTCCGGGAGGGTCCCGCCGCCGAGCATCCACCAGCACGCGCCGTCGGAGGTGAAGAGGGTGACGTCGACGCCGCACTCGCGGTAGATGTCGACGACCGCGTTCAGGTATTCCTTGTCGTTGCCGTAGGAGCCGTATTCGTTCTCGATCTGGACCATGATGATGCTGCCGCCGTTTGTCGCAAGGCGCGGACGCAGCTCGTCGAAGAGGGCGTGATAATACCGGCGGACCTTCTCGATGAAGAGCGGATCTGCGCAGCGGATGGCCATGCCGTTGTATTTGAGCAGCCATGCGGGCAGGCCGCCGAACTCCCATTCGGAGCAGATGTACGGCCCCGGCCGCAGGATGACGTTCAGCCCGAGCGCGGCGGCTTCGTCGACGTAGGCGGCCACGTCGAGCATCCCGGAAAAGTCGAAGACGCCCTCCTCCTTTTCGTGCAGGTTCCAGGCGGTGTAGGTCTCGACGGTGTTGAAGCCGCACGCCTTGAGCTTCGTCAGCCGGTCGCGCCAGTATTCGCGCGGGATGCGGAAGTAGTGCATCGCGCCGGAGAGGATCGTGTACGGCCTGCCGTCCATCAGAAAGGTCTTGTCGTGATAGGTCAGGATACCCATGGGAACTCCTTTCGGGAAAGAGATTTCGTTATCAGCATCAGTTTACCATATTCCGGGGAGAAATGCAAGAGCGAGTTGACAGACAAGAATTCAGAATTCAGAATGAAGAATTCAGAATTGAGGCAGAAACCGCGGGGCGGGCTTCGGAAAAATAAAACGGCCGTGCGGCCATACAGGAGGTACCGCTGCACCCCTTGCCTGCCCCTTTGGGGAAGGTGGCGAGCGATTTGCCCGCAAATCCGCGAGCCGGAAGGGGATGAACGGAGGATCTGTTTCGTTCTTCTCGGAGAAAGCCGCTGTTCTTCGCCCCTTCCGTCCGTCATCTTCTTCAGAAGCTGCCGGACACCTCCCCCTGAGGGGGAGGCTCACGACATGCAGCGGAGCTTCCTGTACCGCTGGCATAACTGTTAACTGTAACCTCTTACCTGTTCACTCCCCCTGTATCTCCTCCCGGATCCGCATGGCGAGGCGGGGCTTTCGCGTGGTGATGTTGTAGATCCCGAGGGTGAGGAGGCGGCGCATCTCTGGCTCCCGATCGATCGTCCAGCAGGAGAAGCCGAGGCCCAGCCCGTCGAGGCGCGCCTTCGTCTCCGGCGTCACGATCCCCGATTCGAGGTTGATGATCTTCGCGCCGGTTTTGAGGCAGGACGCGATCGCGCGCTCGAGGTGATCGGGATTCCAGATCCCGTACCAGAACTCCCCGCCCGCCGCGCGGATCTCTTCTTCCTCCGCGTGCGCGCTGCCGGTGAACACGATCTGTCCGGCCATCCCTCTCCGGTTCGCCGCCCGCATGACCATGCCGCAGCAGCCCTCCTCCTTCATGTCGCAGTTCACCCGCACGTCCGGATGCGCCGCGAGGAGGTCGAGGAAATCCTCGAAGGAGAGGCAGTCCGCAGAATCGGCGCGGTCGTGGGAGAGGTAGAGGAGATCGCCGTCGCGGTTGAGATCAATCTCGAGCATGTCGCAGCCCGCGGCAAAGGCGGCTTCGATGAATTCGCGCGAATTCGGCGGCGTGTTCTCGCACCCGGAATGGGCGGTGATGAGGGTTCTGGTTTTCATCCTTGTGCTCCTTTATTTGAAAAGCAAGAAATAAGAGTTAAAAAGTACGGTATTCAACATGATCTCTCCTTGTTTCGCCAAGGCAACGCCCCGTCAAATATAACTCACAGCGAAAAGCAAGGCGGGAAAAGGTTCGGCTCCGTCCAATTCTTAATTCTGAATTCTGAATTCTTAATTCTGAATTCGCCCGCCTTCCTGCCGATCCCTCACACATCCTCAAACACCTGCTCGACCGTGACCTTCCGGTGGACGAAGCGCGTATAGAGGATGGCAGCGGCGAGGCAGACGATCCCGTCGGTCACGGGCGTCGCCGCAACGATGCCGGAGAGGGGGAACGGGAGGCGCAGCAAAAACATCATCGGGATGTCGAGCACGCCCTTGCGCATCAGGGCCAGCACCAGCGACCGCCGGTTCTCGTTCACGCCCTGGAAGATCGAGATGCACGAATACGCCCACGCGGAGAACGGCCCGCCGATGCAGAGGATCCTCAGAAAATGCGCGCCGAGCTGCACCGACAGTCCGCCGCCCTGGTTGAAGAGGCGCACGAGCGGCACCGCGAAGATGAGGGACACCGCCATGCAGACGACCGCCAGCCCGACCGACGCGCCCGCCGAGAGCCGCACGGCCTTGCGCATCCGGTCCCGCATCCCGGCCGCCCAGGTGTACCCGATCAGCGGCAGAACGCCCTGCGACATGCCCCGCACCATGCAGTGCGCCAGCATGTTGACCTTCTTCGCCACCCCGATCCCGGCCTGCGCGGGAATGCCGTTGTACGACATCAGGTTGTCGAGGACGACGTAGGAGAGGTTTTCGCACAGGGTCATCAGGCAGGCGGGCGTCCCCGTCGCGAGCACCGCGGTCACCACGGGCTTCGTCAGCCGCCGCGGCTTCAGGCTCAGCCCGGTCGTCTTCGCACGCTTGAGGTGGAAATAATAAAGGAAGAAATAGACGAACGCAGCGGCGTTGGAGATCAGGGTCGCGAGCGCGGCAGCCCGGACCTCGTGACCGCGCGGGAAGATGACGAACATGAAGAGCGGGTCGAGGATGATGTTGAGCACCCCGCCCATCCCGATCCCCACGCTCGCGGCGAGGGACCGGCCCTCCGCGCGGATCAGGTGGCCCATCAGCGTGTTTTCCGCCGTGAGCACGCCGCCGCAGACGACCGTGATGACGAGGTATTCCTTCGCCAGCGGATAGACCGACGCCGCGCTGCCGCCGAGCACGTTGACGTAGGGGGTGAGGAAGGCCAGGCAGAGGAGGGAATAGACGCCCGCCGCGGCAAAGCATCCCCAGAACGCGAAGGAGGACGCCTCTTTTTCCTTTTCCGGCTGACGGGCGCCGATCGCGCGGGAGATCACGCCCACCGCGCCGATGCCGAAGAGGTTCGAGATCGCGGAGAGGAACATGAACGCGGGCATACAGACCGCCGCGGCCGTGATCATGGCGTCGGTGCCGTGCCGCCCGATGAAGAACGTGTCCGCCATGTTGTACAGGACCAAGATGATCTGGCTCACAATGGTCGGGAGGGCAAGGCGAAGAACCGCCTCCGCAACGGGGGAGGAGGCGAAGAGGTGATCTTTGGAAGACGGGAGAGAGTGTGCCATGCGACCTCCTTTCTGAGTGCGAAGTGAGGAGTGAGAGAATTCAGAATTAAGAATTCAGAATTCAGAATTGAGGTAGAAACCGCAAGCGGTTTCAGATTAAAATCAGGTCTAACATTTTCCCGCTGCACCTATTGCCTCGACGAAGTCGAACGGGTGAACACGAACCGCTGCACCTTTGCGGAGACAGGTCTAACGAGAAAATCTGTATCTTCGGCGTTGAGCGTATTTTGTTCGTTTCCAGCTAACTAACGCGGAACTGGCCCCTGTAATCTTGAAATGACACCGCGTTATGCCC